>JALYMN010000654.1 GCA_030773675.1 Actinomycetota bacterium | reverse complement strand
GGCACCGGCCGCCCGTACGACGGCTGCGCCAGCACGTCGCGCAGCAGCCCGACGACGGCGTCGATCCCCGCGCGCAGCGGGTCGAGCAGGAGCGTGAACACGAGGCCGTCGCGCCCCGCGCCGACGGCGTCGGCCAGCCCGTTCAGCGCGCGGTGCAGGTCGGTCAGGTCCGCGGCGCCGAGCGCCAGGGTGTCGCGCCCGCGGAGCACGGCGAACAGGGCGACCCAGACCGCCACGACCGCGACCGCGAGCAGCCCGCGGTGCGGCTCGCGGCGTCGCGCCGCCGTGACCGGGACCGCGGTCACGCGTCGCTGCCCGCGACGACGGCGAGGATCTCCGCGCTTCCGACCAGCCCGAGCAGCCGGCCGTCCTGCACGACCTTCACGGGGCGGTCCGCGGCGAGCACCGCGCGGGTCGCGTCGCGGACGACGACGTCCGGGCGCAGCTCCGGGCCGTCGAGGTGGTCGTCGGGACGCGGCGGCCGGGCCAGCCAGCGCAGCGTCAGGACGTCGGCCGGCGGGACGTCGCGGACGAAGTCGCGCACGTGGTCGTCGGCGGGCGCGCCAACCAGCTCGTCCGGGGTGCCGCACTGCACCGGCTCGCCGTCGCGCAGCAGCAGGATGCGGTCGCCCACCCGCAGCGCCTCGCGCAGGTCGTGCGTGACGAACACCAGCGTCTTGCCGACCTCGCGGTGCAGCCGCACGACCTCGTCCTGCATGTCGCGCCGGGTGAGCGGGTCCAGGGCGGAGAACGGCTCGTCGAGGAACAGCACCTCGGGGTCGCCGGCGAGCGCCCGGCCCAGCCCGACCCGCTGCTGCATACCGCCGGACAGCTGGTCGGGGAAGCTGTCCTCGTAGCCCGCCAGGCCGACCAGCTCGACGACCTCACGCGCCCGGGCCGTGCGCCGGCCGCGCGGCGTCCCGGCCACCTCGAGCCCGTAGGAGACGTTGTCCAGCACCCGGCGGTGCGGCAGCAGGCCGAAGTGCTGGAACACCATGGAGAAGCTGTGCCGGCGCAGCTCGCGCAGCCGCCGCGGGTCGGCGGCGAGGACGTCCTCGCCCTCGTAGAGCACCGACCCGGCGGTCGGCTCGACCAGCCGGGTGAGGCAGCGCAGCAGGGTCGACTTGCCCGAGCCGGACAGCCCCATGACCACGAAGACCTGGTTGCGGCCGACGTCGAACGACACGTCGCGCACCGCCGCCGTGCAGCCGCGCTGGTCGCGCAGCTCGCGGCGGGACAGCACGCGCAGGGCGGGGTCGTGCGGCACCCGCTCGGCGCGCGGGCCGTACACCTTCCACAGCGAGCGGACCGACAGCACCGCGTCGGACGGCGCGGGCGCAGCGCCGCCGGCAGGGTCGAGCGCAGGGGCGGGCCGCGCGCCGGTCATGCCCGTGCCTCCTCGTGCCGCGGGGCGCCGGTCGTCCCGCGCGTGCGACCGCCCTACCCGTACACGGGGAGACGCACCGCTGTGGGGCTCACTGTGCCGCACGGACCGCCAGGCGTCGTCGGCGCGGGGGGCAGCGGGCACCGCCACGGCGCGCGGGGAGCGGGAGAGTGAGGGCAGCAGCGCGGGGAAGAGCCCGGGCTGATCACGACCCGACCACGTCGCGACCCCGACCCCCATGAGAGGAACGCCTGTGAGCCCGACCCGCACGCTGGCCCGCCCGCTGCTCGCCGCCATCTTCGTCGCCAGCGGCATCAACACGCTCAAGGACCCGAGCTACGCGGCGCACGTGGCCCGGGAGGCGGGGCTCGCCGAGCCGGAGAAGCTCGCCCAGGTGCACGGCGCGACGAACCTGGCGGGCGGCCTGGCCCTCGCGACCGGCCGGTTTCCGCGCCTGGCCTCGCTGGGCCTGGCGCTCGGCCTGCTGCCGGTGACCGTGCTGGGGCACCCCTTCTGGTCCGCGCCGGAGGACCAGAAGCAGATGCAGCAGATCCACTTCTTCAAGAACCTGAGCCTCATCGGCGGCCTGCTGATCGCCTTCGCCGACACCGGCGGGCGCGAGTCGCTCCCGCACGCAGTGGGCCGGGTCAGCCGGCGCACCGCCAAGCGGGCCGAGAAGGCCGCCAAGCGGGCCGAGAAGAAGCTGACCCGCTCCTCCTCCTGATCCGCCGGGCGCCCGCCCGGGTCAGCCGAAGCGCTCCTTCAGCCGCGCGAGCGTCGCCTCGATGCCGCGCGTGTTGCGCTCCGGCACCCGGGCGAGCTCCAGCACGCGCGGCGCGAGGGCGGGCGCCCAGTCGAACGTCTCGGTCACGAGCGTGCCCTCGGGCACCCGCTCGAGTTGCCACCGCCACACGTGCCGGCCGAAGTGGCGCCAGGCGATGCGCCGGCCCTCCTCGAACTCCACCACCTGGTTGCGGATGACGTAGGGCACCCCGAGGTGCATCCGCATGCCGAAGCGGGCGCCGGGGCCCAGCCGCGCGGGCCCGCCCAGCGCGCCGCGCACGCTCCCCGACCCGTCGAGCTCGGGGTGCCGCCGCGGGTCGGCCAGCAGGTCGAACACCTGCTCGGGCGTGGCGGCGACGACGGCGGAGCGGGAGACCGAGCGCGAGGACATGCGGGCAGCCTAGGAGTCCGCTCCTGCGCGCGCCGGGTCAGCCGAAGCGGCCGGTGATGTAGTCCTCGGTGCGCTTCTCGCCGGGGTTGGTGAAGATCTTCTGCGTGTCGTCGATCTCGATGAGTCGCCCTGGCTGACCGGCCGCCTCGATACTGAAGAAGCCGGTGCGGTCGGACACACGGGCCGCCTGCTGCATGTTGTGGGTGACCACGACGATGGTGAAGCGGTCCTTGAGCTCGGTCATCAGGTCCTCGATCGCCAGCGTGGAGATCGGGTCGAGCGCTGAGGCCGGCTCGTCCATGAGCAGCACCTGGGGCTCCACCGCGATGGCGCGGGCGATGCACAGCCGCTGCTGCTGCCCGCCGGACAGGCCGGCGCCCGGCTTCGCCAGCCGGTCCTTCACCTCGTTCCAGAGGTTGGCGCCCTGCAGCGAGCGCTCCGCGGCCTGGTCCAGCACGCCCCTGTTCTTGACGCCGTTGAGCCGGAGACCGGCGACGACGTTGTCGTAGATGGACATGGTCGGGAACGGGTTGGGGCGCTGGAAGACCATCCCGATGGTGCGCCGCACCGACGTCGAGTCGACGCCGGGGCCGTAGATGTCCTCGTCGTCGAGCAGCAGCTGCCCCTCGACGCGGGCGCCCGGGATGACCTCGTGCATCCGGTTGAGGGTGCGCAGGAACGTCGACTTGCCGCAGCCGGACGGGCCGATGAGCGCGGTGATGCTCTTCGGCTCGATGGTCATGGTGACGTCCTCGATGGCCTTGAACCCGCCGTAGTAGGCGTTCAGGCCGATGGACTCGATGCGCTTGGCCACAGTGACCTACTTCTGGAGGGTCGAGCGTCGGGTGACGAGGCGGGCGAGCAGGTTCAGCAGCATGATCACCAGGATGAGCACCAGCGCCGCCGTCCAGGCCCGGTCGACGGCTGTGGCCTGCGAGCTCTGCGACTCCTGGTAGATGAACAGCGGCAGCGACGCCTGCTCGCCGGAGAACGGGTTGTTGTTGATGGACGTTGCGCCGAAGGCCGTCAGCAGGACCGGAGCCGTCTCGCCCATGACCCGGGCGACGGCGAGCATGACCCCGGTGACGATGCCGGGCAGGGCGGTTGGCAGCACGATCCACAGGATCGTCTTCCACTGCGGGACGCCGAGCGCCAGACTCGCCTCGCGCAGCGAGCCGGGCACGAGCTTGAGCATCTCCTCCGCCGACCGGACGATCGTCGGCAGCATGAGCACCGACAGCGCGATGGCCGCCGCGAAGCCGGAGAAGCCGAAGCCGAGACCGAGGATCCAGAAGGACAGGACGAACAGGCCGGCGACGATCGACGGGATGCCGGTCATGACGTCGACGAAGAACCGGATCGCGGCGGCCAGGCGCCCCCGGCCGTACTCGACGACGTAGACGGCGACGAGCAGGCCGACGGGCACGGAGAACAGCGCCGCGATCCCGACCTGCTGGAGCGTCCCGACCAGCGCGTGGTAGATGCCGCCGCCGGCGTCGCGCGCGCCGATGTTGCGCAGCGAGGTGGTGAAGAACTCGACGTCGAAGCGGGTGGCGCCGCGCCCCACGGCGTACACGACCAGGCTGAGCAGCGGAGCGAGCGCGACGAGGAAGGCGCCCACGACGAGCGTCGTGACCAGCCGGTCGGCGGCCTTGCGGCGGCCCTCGACGACGCCGGAGACGACCGGGACGACGACCGCGGCGAGCAGGTAGCCGAGCAGGGCCCAGACGAGCACGTTGCGCCCGAGCGCGAGCCCGACGGCGGCGACGGCCAGCACGAGGAACGCCGGGACCGCCACGGCGGTGCCCCGCGGCAGCCGCCGCCCGACGGACAGGCTCGCGGCGGGGACGCCGGGGCTGCCGACGGGGACGGCGGTCACAGGGCGCCTCCGGTGAACTCGCGCCGGCGATAGATGACGCTGCGGGCGATGAGGTTGACGACGAGGGTGATGGCGAACAGCACCAGGCCGCTGGCGATGAGCGCGCTGCGCCCGGTCGCGTTCGCCTCGCCGAACTGCAGCGCGATGTTGGCCGCGATGGTGTTGCCGGTGCCCGCCTCGAGGATGTCGAAGCTGATGACGTAGGCGGGGGAGAGGACGAGCGCCACGGCGATGGTCTCCCCGAGGGCGCGGCCGAGCCCGAGCATCGTCGCGCCGATGACACCGGGGCGGCCGAAGGGCAGCACGGCGGTGCGGATCATCTCCCAGCGGGTCGCGCCGAGCGCCAGCGCGGCCTCCTGGTTGGTGGTGGGGACCTGCAGGAACACCTCGCGCGACAGCGACGCGATGATCGGCAGAATCATCACCGCGAGCACGATCGAGGCCAGGAACACCGAGCGGCCGAAGAAGCCGTTCGTGGTGCCGAACAGCGGGAACCAGCCCGCGTTGCCGGCGAGGAACGCCGACAGGTCGACGACGTACGCATTGAGCAGCGAGATGCCCCACAGCCCGTAGACGACGCTCGGCACAGCGGCGAGCAGGTCGACGACGAAGCCGAGCGACCCGGCCATGCGCCGTGGCGCGTAGTGGCTGATGAACAGCGCGACGCCGAGCGCGACCGGCAGGGCGAGGACGAGCGCGAGCGCGCTCGACAGCAGCGTGCCGAAGGCGAGCGCGGCGATGCCGAACACCGGGGGGGTGGCGTTCGGGTCCCAGGCGGTGTCGGTGAGGAAGTCGCCCTCGTTCGCTTGCAGGGACGGCACCGCGCGCACGACGAGGAAGACCGCGATCGCCACGATGATCGACAGCAGGAACACGCCAGCCGACAGGGACAGCGTGCGGAAGAGCTGGTCGCCGCGGCGCCGGGCGGCTCCCGAGCGCGGGAGGCCCGAGGGCGGGCCCCCGGCCGGCGCGTCACCGGGAGCGCTCGCCGGGACGCCGCCGCGCTCCGCCCCGACCTGCGCGCCCGGGCGGCGGGTCGCCGGGTCGGTCGTGACCGGTGGCACCAGGGGGCCTGAGGTCATCGGGCTCCTCCTCGTCGCGAGCCTGGGGACGCCCCGCTGCCAGGTTCGCGGCAGCGGGGCGTCGAGAAGCTGTCGGACAGGCTAGGCCAGCGTCTCCACCGAAGCGGCCACCCGCTCGCGGATGCTCGCCGGCAGCGGGGCGTAGCCGACCTCCTCGAGGACAGCCTGGCCGTCCTCGCTCGCGGTGTAGGTCAGGAAGCCCTTGACCAGGTCGAGCGCGTCGGCCGGCGTGCCCTTGGAGCACGCGATCTCGTAGGTCACGAGGATGATCGGGTAGGCGCCCGGCTCGTCGGTCGCGTAGTCAAGCTCGAGCGCGAGGTCGGAGCCGGTGCCGACGACCTTCGCCGCCTCGACGGCCTTGCCGGCGCTTTCGGCGGTGAGCGCGACCGGGTCGCCCTTGGCGCCGGTGTCGATCTGGGCGATGCCCAGCCCGGCGTTCTCGGCGTAGGACAGCTCGACGTAGGTGATCGCGCCGGGCGTCGTCGTCACGGCCTGGGTCACGCCGTCGGACTTCGCGGCCGACAGGCCGCCGGGCGCGGCGAACTTCTTGCCGTCGCCGAAGGTCCACACCTCGGGCGCGGCCGCCTCGAGGTACTTCTGCACGTTGTCGGTCGTGCCGGACTCGTCGGAGCGGTGGAACGCCGCGATCTTGCTGCTCGGGAGCTGGGCGCCCTCGTTCAGCGCGGTGATGGCGGGGTCCTTCCACGTAGTGATCTTCCCGGCGAAGATCCCCGCGGTGGTCGCCGCGTCTAGCACGAGGTCCTCGACCCCGGGCAGGTTGTAGGCGATCGCGACCGGGCCGGTCACCATCGGCAGGTTCAGCGCCGTGCCGCCCGCCGCCCCGCCGGCGCAGCGCTTGTCGGCCTGCGGCTGCTCGTCGTCCTTGAGCGCCGAGTCGGAGCCGGCGAAGTCGACCGTGCCGGCGATGAACTGCTCCACCCCCGCGCCGGACCCCACCGACTGGTAGTTGATCGTCGCGCCGCTGCAGCCGCTCTGGTAGGCCTTGACCCAATCGTCCATGGCGTTCTTCTGCGCGCTGGAGCCGGCGGCGGTGACGCTGCCGGTGGCGCAGCTGAGGTCGCTGGTCCCGCCCTGCGCCGCAGGGTCGGCATCCGACTCGGATGCGCAGCCGGTCAGGGCCAGGGCGCCGCCCAGCAGGAGGGCGGTCAGGCGACTGGTCCGCGAGAGCTTCACGAGAGTCCTTCCGGTTCCGTCGACGTCGAGGTCGCCGTCGGCGACCCGCAGTACCTGTGGCGACGGTAGGCAGGGCAGGTGGACGCTCTCTGCGGCGCCGGTGAACGGTCGGTGAACGGGTGTGGCGGCGAGGTCAGGAGAGGGGTGACCGGGGTCACGTGCTCCTCAGCGGGTGAAACAGACGTCGGTCGCCGCGCGGGAGAAGCCGAGCCGCTCGTAGACCCGCCGCGCGGCGGTGTTGCTCTCGTCGACGTACAGCATCACCTCGGGCAGGCCGAGCGCCTGCAGGTGCCGCAGGCCCACGAGGGTCAGCGCGGGTCCGAGTCCGCGGCCCTGCTCCGCCGGGTCGACCCCGACGACGTATACCTCCCCGACCGGCGGGTGCCCGTGCCCGTCGCCCGCCGGCGAGCCGTGGACCTTGGTCCAGTGGAAGCCCACGAGCCGCCCGTCGCGCTCGGCGAGGAAGAAGCCGGCGGGGTCGAACCAGGGCTCGGCCTCGCGCAGGCGCACCTCCTCCGGGTCCCAGGACCCCTGGTCGGGGTGGCCGGCGAAGGCGCGGGCGTTGAGCGCGGTCCACGCGTCCTCGTCGCGGCCCACCTCGAAGGCGCGCACCGCGACGCCGTCCGGCAGCACCGGCTCGGACAGCGGCAGGGCGAGGTCGCGCCGCATCTGCCACAGCACCCGGGCGCGGGTCAGTCCCGCCTGCCCGGCCAGCCGGGCCGCTCCGGGGTGCACGCCGTGCGCCCACAGCCGCAGGTGGCCGCCGGGGGAGAGCTGCACCAGCGTCTCGAGCAGCGCCCGCCCGGTCCCGCGCCGCCGGGCGGACGGGGCCACGGCCAGTTCGGCGCTGGGCCCGGCGACCGGGTCGGTGACGTCGAGGTGGGCGTAGCCGACGAGCGGTCCGGCACCGTCGCCCTCCGGGGCCTTGACCAGCAGGTGCCGGACGCCGGCGTCGCCGCCGTGCGGGAGGTGCAGCAGGACGTGCTCGGACAGTGGCGGCACCCCGTCGGCGGCGGCGACCTCCTCGACGAGCGCCCGGACCTCGCGGACCTGCTCGGGGGACAGGCGGTTTCGGACGTCGGGACGGGGCACCCGACGACGCTAGCCGGGCCTCACCGGCTGAGCGCGGACGACTCCTCGGCGGCCTCGGCGTCGGCCTCGCGCGTCTCGACGTCGTCCGCGAGCGGCGCGAGCGGGGCGGCGACGAACTTGTAGCCCACGTGGCGCACGGTCCCGATGAGCCCCTCGTGCTCGGCACCGAGCTTGGCCCGCAACCGGCGGACGTGGACGTCGACGGTGCGCGTGCCCCCGAAGTAGTCGTAGCCCCACACCTCCTGCAGCAGCTGCGCCCGGGTGTAGACCCGTCCGGGGTGCTGCGCCAGGTGCTTGAGCAGCTCGAACTCCTTGTAGGTGAGGTCGAGCGCCCGCCCCTTGAGACGGCAGGTGTACGTGGTCTCGTCGATCGTCAGCTCGCCGGCCCGCACGACCCCGGCCTCCGCCGGTGCGGCGGCCTGCACCCGGCCGAGCGCGAGGCGCAGCCGGGCGTCGACCTCGGCCGGGCCAGCGGCGTCGAGCAGCACGTCGTCGACGCCCCAGTCGGCGTTGACCGTCACCAGCCCGCCCTCGGTGAGCACCGCGAACAGCGGAGCGGCGAGCCCCGTGGTGCGCAGCAGGCGGCACAGCGAGCGGGCCCGGACGAGCTCCCGGCGGGCGTCGACGAGCACCACGTCGGGAGCCGGCGTGTCGAGCAGGGCGGCGGCCTCGGCCGGCGCCACCCGCACGTCGTGCGCGAGCAGCCCCAGGGCGGGCAGGACCTCGGAGGAGGGCGTCACCGCGTCGGTGAGGAGGAGCAGGGCGGCCACAGGCAGGCTCCCGGTCGGCGTCGTGTCGAACGGTGGAAGGGCGCCGTTGCCCGGGTAGACGCTATCGCAGGGTCGGTGCGCCGGGACGGCGCAGCGTGAGCGCCTGGTCACAGCGTCGACACGCTCCGGGAACACGGCGGACTCCCGGCGGGGCAGCGCGCGGTCTGGTTGGCTGGCCGCATGGGCACCGTCCGGTACTTCGCCGCCGCGAAGGAGGCCGCGGGCACCGGCGAGGAGCAGGTCGAGGCGGCCACGCTGGCGCAGGCGCTTCAGGCGGCGCGCGAGCGGCACGACGAGCGCTTCGCCACCGTCCTGGGGCGGTGCAGCTTCGTCGTGGACGGGGCGCCCGTCGGTGGTCGCGACCACGCGACGGTGCCGCTCGCGCCCGGCTCGGTGGTCGACGTCCTGCCGCCCTTCGCCGGCGGGTAGCACCCGGAGCCGGTGCCCGCGCGCCTGGCAGCATGGCCCGGTGTCCGCCGATCCTCCCGCCGCGCCCGAGCGGGGGGTCGCGCCGCCCGTACGGCGCCCGCCGCCGCTGCTGCTCGGCGTCGGCGGGGCGGTGCTCGCCGGCGCCCTCGGGCTGCTCGGCGCGCTCGGCACGGTGCCGCTGGCCCTGGGCGTGCTGGCGGTGCAGCTGCTGCTGGCGTTCACCTTCCTGTCCCTCGTCGACGCTCCGGGCGCCCGCGGTACGGGTCTGCTCGCGGCCGGCGCGGCGCTCGCCGCGGACGTGACCGTGCTGGTCGGGGACGGCGCCGTCCGCGGCCTGGCCGGCGTCGTCGCGCTGTCGCTCGTCGCCGCGCTGCTCCACCAGCTCGGACGGCGCGCGCGGTCCCGTGTCAGCGAGGCGCTCGCCGACACGGTGGTCGTCGTCGTGCTCGTGGCTTGCGCCGCCTGCCTCGTGGCGCTGCGCGCGCACGAGGGCGCGCGCCCGGTCGTCCTGGCCG
>JALYMN010000653.1 GCA_030773675.1 Actinomycetota bacterium | reverse complement strand
GAGCGACGCCGACACCGCTCGGCGTCTGGCGCTGCACGCGGCGGCGGTGGGGTGCCAGCCCGGGTACGCGCTGCTGGCCGGCGACGGGACGGTCCGCTACCGCAGCTACGACCCCGACTGGCCGCAGCACGCCTTCGAGCAGGAGGTCCTGCTGGACGCCATCGAGCACGGGCGCGGCTCGTGAGGCGGCTGCTCGTCGTCCTCGGCTGGCTCGGCCTGCTGGCGCTCGAAGGGCTCATCGCCCGCAGCTACCTGGGCCTCGGCACGTGGTGGCACTGGCTGCTGCACCAGTCGGTCGGCTGGGGTGCTGGCCTGGTCCTTGCGGCACTCGTCGGTGCGACCACCCGCTACCGGGTGCCGGTGGTCGGAGCTCTGCTCGTCGGGCAGGTGCTGTCGATCGTCCCCGACCTGCTGTTCCGCTTCGCCCGCATGCCGCACGACGCCTCGATGGACCTGTGGCTCGGCCACATCTCGATCCACCGCGGGCCGTCCCCGACCGTCGTGGCGCTGGTGTCGCTGCTCGTCGGGGCAGCGGCGTGGACCGCCATGACGTACGGGCAGAGGCGCACGTCGATCGGCCTGTCGCTGGCCGCCGTCGTCCTGGTGACCGGCGCCTGCCTGCTCGCCAAGCCGGTGCCGACGCGGCTCGCCGACTTCCCCGTCAACAGCACACCGGTACTGGGATGACAGCGGGCCGAACGCCACCTACGCTTGTCCGTACACGGGAAGGGAGGTGGTCCGACACTTTGTGTGCTCATCGGACTCGTGAGGTGGCTGTCCGCTAGGACGCCGTAGCAGGACCGCGTCGGTCCGTCGCACGGTGTGCGGCGAATCCACGACAGGCACCAGGACCCCGGGTGCCGGCCCTCGTCCAGCCGGCCCTCGCTTTGCCGGTCATCCCGACCCCCGGAGAGCGAGGAAGTGCCCGGGGTCTCGCCGTGTCCGCGTCCCCTCCCCGTCCCTTGTCGGTCCTGTCCGGCAGACTGGCCGGGTGAGCAGTCCCGGCCCCCTCACCTGCGTGCTCGGCCTCGGCTACGTCGGGCTGCCGCTGGCGGTCGCGCTGGCGGAGTCGGGCGCGGACGTCGTCGGGTACGACGTCGACGCCGCGCGGGTCACCGCGCTGCAGGCGGGGCGCAGCGGCATCGAGGACGTCAGCGACGAGCGGCTGGACGCTGCCCGCGTGCGGTTCACGACCGAGCCGCCGGCCGGGGCGACGACCTACGTCATCTGCGTGCCGACGCCCCTGCGCGACGGGATGCCCGACCTGTCGGCCGTCGAGGCCGCCACCCGCACGGTGGCCGGCGTGCTGTCGCCCGGCGACCTGGTGGTGCTGGAGAGCACGACCTATCCGGGCACGACGGAGGAGGTGGTGCTGCCGCTGCTGCTGTCCGGCTCGGGGCTGGCCGCGGAGGACGTGCTGCTCGCCTACTCGCCGGAGCGGATCGACCCCGGCAACCCCGCGTTCGACATCAGCAACACGCCCAAGGTGGTCGGCGGTCTCGGCGAGCAGGCGGCGAAGGCCGCGGTGGCGCTCTACGAGCAGGTCACGGCGGAGGTCGTGCACGTCGCCGGGCCGCGCGAGGCAGAGATGGCGAAGCTGCTCGAGAACACCTTCCGGCACGTCAACATCGCGCTCGTCAACGAGATGGCGGTGTTCTGCCGGCAGCTCGACATCGACCTGTTCGACGTCATCGCGGCGGCGAGCACCAAGCCGTTCGGCTTCATGCCGTTCACGCCCGGCCCGGGTGTGGGCGGGCACTGCATTCCGGTCGACCCGTCGTACCTGTCGTGGCGGGTCAAGCAGCTCGGGTTCAGCTTCCGCTTCGTCGAGCTCGCCCAGGAGATCAACGACCGGATGCCGGCGTACGTCGTTAGCCGGCTCGCCGACCTGCTCAACGACGCGGGGCTCGCCCTGTCGCGCTCGCGCGTGCTCTGCCTGGGGGTGGCGTACAAGCCGGGCGTCGCCGACTGCCGCCAGTCGCCGGCCGTGGAGGTCGTGCGCCGGCTGCGGGCGAAGGGCGCGCGGGTCGACTACTGCGACCCGCACGTCCCGTCGCTCGTGCTCGACGCGCTGCTCGTCGGCCAGGAGCTCACTGAGGAGCTGCTCGGCGCGGTCGACGCGGTCGTCGTGCTCACGCCGCACCGCGAGCTGGACCTCGACCTCGTCGCGCGACGCGCGCCGCTGGTGCTCGACACCCGCGGCGTGCTCCCGGCGGGCGGGCGGGTGGCGCGGCTGTAGCGGTGCGCCAGGGTCTGCGCCAGGGTCTGCGCCAGGGTCAGAGAGAGCGGTGCGCCAGGCTCAGGCGGTGCGGACCTCGCGGTCGCGCTCGACGGCGGTGACGCCCTCGATCCGCCCCAGGCCCGCGAGCTGCTCGCGGGGCACCGTGCCGCTGACCACGCCGAGCCGTCGCATCACCCGCTCGACCTGCATCCCGGCGGCGGTGAGGTCCTGGACGACGCGGTCGCGGGTGCGGTCGACCCGCACCAGGACACCGATGCTCTGCGGAGTCACGGGCCGCCTCCTGTCGTCAGGGCTCCCACGGTAAGGCCGAGGTCGCCTCCGGGACAACGCCCGAGACGTTCCTGTCGGTATCCGCTGCGATCCTTCCCCCGCACGGGTGACGACGCGAGCACGGAGGAGCACGGCCATGGACGACCACGAGACGGGGCGCTACCTGGTGGCGCTGGGGCGACGACCGGTCCGGTCGTCGCTGGACGAGCTGCGCCGGCTCGGGGTGCGCGACGTCGCCACGTCGTCCGACTTCCGCTCCGCCGCCGCGGGCCGCCCGTCCGACCCGCCCGCCCTGCTGCTCGAGCGGCTCGGCGTGGCCGTGCTGTCG
>JALYMN010000652.1 GCA_030773675.1 Actinomycetota bacterium | reverse complement strand
GTGACGCCCCGGCCGCCGCTGCCGGAGCGTCTGCGGCCCGGCGCCGGGTGAGCCGCGCCACGGGACGACGGGGAACGGGCACACTGCAGGGGGCGTTGAAACGGGGAGCGCGCCGGGACGGCGCTCGGAGGCCTGCGGGCCGGACGCGGACGACGAGGGGCGGTGCGGTGGGCGTCTTCTGCGTCGACCGCACCGGTGCGCTCGTCTTCGGCGCCCCCAACGTGCTCTGGGCGCTGGTCGGCGACGTGCTCGGCGCTCTCGGCGCCCCACACGCCGACGCCGCTCGCACGCGCGACGGCTTCGTCCCGTCGTGGCTCGCGCGTGCCTGGGGCGACGTCGTGTTCACCGACCTCGGCGACGTCGTCGTCGTGGCCCGCCCGATCGCTGCCCGGGGGCCAGCGCTGCGCCGGGTCGGCGTCTACCGCTCCGGCTCGCCCGCGTCGTCCGCCTGGTCCCGCGCCGGCGAGCACGTCAGCGTCTACGACACCCCTCTCGCGACCCCGCTGCTCGGGTTCGCGCAGACGTGCACCGTCAGTGCTGGGTACGCCGTGACCACGCTTCGTCCCCCTGCACCCGGGGACGTGCCCAGCTCGGTGGCGGCCCGTCGCCTGCTCGAGCGCAGCGGCCTGCTGCGGCGGGCCGGCGCGGCGGCCAGGAGCCCCTCCCGTCCCGCGGTCCGCGTTCCGTCCCGGACCGACCCGCCCGGAGCACGCGCGCTCCGGACCCCCGCACCCCCTACGAGGAGCAACCGCACATGATCCGCCACTTCGGATGGGCGATCGGCCTCACGGTCGCCTCGATCGCCATCGCCCTGGGGGCCGGCGGCCTGGAGACGGCGCTCATCGTCGTCCTGCTGGGCGTGCTCGAGGTCTCGCTGTCGTTCGACAACGCGGTCGTCAACGCCAAGGTGCTCAACCGGATGCACCCGATCTGGCAGAAGCTCTTCCTGACCGTCGGCATCATCATCGCCGTCTTCGGCATGCGCCTCGTCCTGCCGGTGCTCATCGTCTCGATCACCGCCGGCCTGGGCATCGGCGAGGTCATCGACCTCGCCATCAACGACGCCGACGCCTACGGGCGCGAGCTCGAGGAGTCCGAGGCGGCGATCTACGCCTTCGGCGGCATCTTCCTGCTCATGATCTTCCTGGACTTCATGCTCGACCCCGAGCGCGAGATCGTCTGGCTCGGCCCGGTCGAGCGCGCGCTGCAGAAGGTCGGCAGGCTCGACCAGCTCTCCGTGCTCGTCGCGCTGGGCGGCATCTACCTCATGTCGCGGCTCGCACCGGAGGAAAGCGTCATCACGGTGCTCGTCGCCGGCATCGCGGGGCTCGTCACCTACCTCGCCGTGAGCGGTCTCGACGCCCTGTTCGAGGAGTCCATGGAGGCGCGCGAGGAGGCCGGCGAGCTCGACGCGGCGCCGAAGACGGGCGGCATGACGATGGCCGTGTTCAAGGGCGGCGTGTTCGCCTTCCTCTACCTCGAGGTGCTCGACGCGTCGTTCTCCTTCGACGGCGTCATCGGCGCGTTCGCCATCTCCAACGACATCCTCGTCATCGCGCTGGGCCTGGGCATCGGCGCCTTCTGGATCCGGTCGATGACCATCTACCTCGTCCGCGCCGGCACGCTGTCGAACTACGTCTTCCTCGAGCACGGCGCGCACTGGGCGATCGGCGTACTGGCCGCGATCATGCTCGTGTCGGTCAAGTTCCACGTCAACGAGTTGATCACCGGCCTCACCGGCGTCGGCTTCATCCTGCTCGCGCTAGCCAGCTCGATCCGCGAGCGCAGGCGCGGGAACGTGGAGGCGATCCACATCAGCGAGAGCGACAAGGTCCTGGGGCACGCCCAGCGCTGACCGCGCGCGGGTGCCCCTCGCCCCCGTCAGCCGGGGGCAAGGGTGCACCCGCCGCTCGTGCCGAGCCACCCGGCCACGTGCAGCAGCAGCGGGCCGAAGGGCGTCTGCGTGACCTGGGTCCGGTCGGCGAGCGGCGGCAGCCCCGCCCACGGGTCCGGCAGCGGCCGCCGACGGACCCCGCGCTGCAGGCTCACCGGCGCGCGGACGACGGCCGCCGGCCGCACCTGGGCCCGCTCGGCGTCCCAGACCTCGACGAGCACGAGGTCCTGCAGCGCGGCGAACAGCGCGGCGGACCAGGCCGAGCAGACGTGGCTCGGCACGTACGCCCGGGGGGCGAGCAGGTCGAGGTCGTGCGCCTCCGCCACCTGCAGCGCTCCGGCGAGCAGCTGGACCTGCAGGGTCGACAGGCGCAGGTCGTCGAGCCGGGTGCGCGCGACGAGGGTGACGCTCACCGCCGGGCCGGCACCGCGCGGGCGTCGGCCTGCGCGACGAGCCAGCCCAGCAGCTCCTCGCCCGCTCGCGCGCCCGACAGCTCGGTGACGTGCACCCCCGGGGGAGCCCAGCCCAGCTCGTGCAGTTCGCCGTGCGCGGGCCGGACGGCGGCGCCGCCGGACGCCACCGCGAGCTCCAGCAGCGGGCGGTCCAGCAGCGAGTCGCCGGCGGCGAGCAGGACGTCGGCGCCCAGCAGCCCGGCCAGCCGCTCGACCGCGGCCGCCTTGGTGAGTCCGGCCGGCACGGCGTACACCTTGCGGCCCTGCACGGACACCGTCCAGCCGCGCGGGGCGAGGTCCGCGGCGAGCGCGGCGAGCCAGTCCGGCGGCACGTCGTCACGGCGCTGGGCCACCAGGTAGACGAACAGGTCCTCGGCAGTGCGGACGGTGCGCACCCACCCGCCGGTGGCGCCGGCGCGCACGCGCGCGTCGACGTCGGCGAGCGGCGCGACGCCCGCCAGCAGGGTGCGGACCCACCCGTCCCACGCCTCGTCGCGGCAGCCGTCGACGAGCAGCACCCCGCCATTGGCGCAGACGGCGTGCGGCGACGCCGCGGGCAGGGCGATCCGCGCGTACTGCGCGACCGTGCGCGTGGTCACGGGCACCACCCGGTGCCGGGCGGCCAGCGCGGCGTAGGCCTTGCGCGCGCCGACGGTCATCGACGACAGTGGGACGTCGTCCAGGTGCTCGACGACGACGGTCGGCCCGCACGCCCCCGCCGACCGCTCCGAGAACACCACGGTCTGGTCGAGGTCGACCGCGACGAGGACGCTCACCGCCCGGCCGGCCGGATGAGGCCCACGCAGGAGTAGGCGAGCGGCGCCTCGACCACCGGCACGCCGCGTGCGGCGGCCAGCAGCCGCACGTGCTCGAGCTCCCCCTCCCGCTCGGGGTGCGCGAGCACCCTCCACGGCACGCGGCGCAGCAGCACGCGGGTCGTCTCGCCCACCCCGGGCTTGACCAGGTTGAGGTCGTCGATGCCGTACGCGTCGGCCACCTCGCGGACGGCCCGGTGTCCCGACCAGGTGGGCGTGCGGTCGGAGCGCAGCAGCGGCCCGGCGTCCACCGGCCCGAAGTGCGCCGTCACCGCGTCGAGGAAGACGCCGCTCACGTCGGCTGCGGCCAGCTCGGCGTAGAACTTCGCCCCGTGGAACCGCCCTGGACCGACGAGGTCGTCGCGCAGCACCGTGCGCGACACCAGCCCTGACACGGTCGAGTTGAGGCAGGCCGACGGGATGAGGAAGTCGTGGCGGGTGCCGAACAGGTCGGTGCACGAGCCGGGGTCGGCGAGCACGGCCAGCCGCGGGTCCAGCCCGGCGTACGGCGCCACGGCGGCGGCCAGCTCGCGTGCGATCGCGCCCTTGCCGGTCCAGCCGTCGACGAAGCGGACCTGCGCGGCCGGGTGCCGGTCGAGGACGTGGCGCACGGCGAGGTCGTCGATGCCGCGACCGCGCACGATCGACGCGGCGTAGTGCGGCACGTCGAGGCCGCGCTGGGCGGCGTACCACCGGCGCAGCAGGATCCCGACCGGCGTGCCCGCGCGGGCCAGCGAGACGAGCACGGGCGGGCCGCCGTGCTCGGCGAGCAGCAGCTCGGCGACCAGCCCGACCGCGTCGGCGAGCCGCGGCGCCGACTGCGCCAGCGCCCGGTGGAACAACGCCGTGTACGCCGCGTCGGGCTGGTACTCGACCGGCAGCATCTCCGCGTAGTGCCGCCCGCCCTGGATGAGCTCCTCGCGGTCCTCGGTCGGCACCTCGAGGGCGACGCCGGACAGGTCGGTGAGCAGCCAGGTGACCTCGGCCGGGTCGTAGGAGCCGAAGCCGGGCGGGGCGGGCGCGGGCGGCGCGACCGCCGTCACAGCGCCATCACGTGCACGCCCCGGTGCGCCCACGGGCGCAGCGCCTCCGCGAGCGGCCGGGCGCCGTCGGGCGGCGTGTCGACGAGCACGACCACGTCGTCGTAGGGGGCGTCGGGCAGGCCGTGCAGCCGGGAGAGCCGCCCGGGCTCGTCGGGGGCGGGGAACAGCAGCGCCCGGCGCACCGGGTAGCCGGGCAGGTCGGCGGCGAGCACGGGGCTGCGCGTCGTCGAGTGCACGACCGCGCCCGGCCCGAGCAGGGAGGCCAGGCGCAGCGGCACGCGCATCAGCTCCTCGGTCCCGAGGACGAGGACGCGCTCGCCGAGCAGCGGGCGCAACCGGGCGGCGAGCGCCGCGGCCGCGGCGTCC
>JALYMN010000651.1 GCA_030773675.1 Actinomycetota bacterium | reverse complement strand
CCGACGCGGACCAGGGTGCCGGGGATGCAGCCGCCGCCGGGTTGAGGGGCGCCGGGGGGCCGAGCCCTGCGGGCGGGGACGCGCCGGACTGACGCGGGAGCGGATCGCGGGGCGAGGCCGCGCCGTGTCCACTCGCGTGGCTGGTCAGGCGCGGGCGAGGGCCTGCGCGCGCAGCCGCAGCGCCTGCAGCAGATAGTCGACGCCGGTGACCACGGTCGCGACCACCGCGACCCACAGCACCGGCAGCCGGAGCGCCGCGGCGAAGCCGACGAGCGGGAGCAGGTAGAGCGCCACCGCGACGTTCTGCGTGAGCGCCTTGAGCTTGCCGCCGCGCCCCGCTGGCATCACGTGCGCGCGGGACCGCGCCACCCACAGGCGCAGCAGCGTCACGCCGACCTCGCGGCCGAGGACCACCCCGGTGACAAGCCACGGGAGCTCGCCGAGCAGGGACAGGCCGACCAGCGCGGTGCCGACCAACGCCTTGTCCGCGATCGGGTCGGCCATGGTCCCGAAGTCCGTGACCTGCCCCCGGCTGCGGGCGATACGGCCGTCGACGACGTCCGTGACGCAGGCGCCGGTGAACAGCGCCCACAGCAGCACCCGGACGCCGGGCTCGTCGCCCGCGGTCAGCAGCAGCACCGCGAACACGGGGACGACGAGCAGCCGACCCAGGGTGAGCGCGTTCGGCAGGTTGACGACCGACGGCGCAGGCGCGACCGGCCGGTCCTCCACGACCGGGTAGACGGGAGCGGTCACGAGGCACCTGCCAGGACGCTGTCGGAGCCGGACCGGCGCAGGCCGTCCAACCAGGAGTGGATGAGCGCGGCTGTGCGCTCGGGGTCCTCGATCTGCGGGACGTGCCCCAGGCCGTCCATCACCTCGATCCGCCACCCCGGCTGCAGGGCCAGCAGCTGCTGCACCCCGGACGGCGGGACGAGCCGGTCGAGCGCGCCCTGCAGCACCAGGGCCGGCGCCGCGACGGAGGCGATGGTCGCCCGGTACGCCGCCGCACGGGCCACCAACACGCCGAGGGAGCGCGCGGCCTCGAGGTAGGCGGCCTCCCCGTCAGGACCGCTCGCCCGGGTCTCGAGCAGCTCCACCGCGAGCGAGCGCATCCCGGCAGAGACCCGGCTCGGGTCGGCGGTCGTCAGAGCGAGGGTCTCGGCGATGAGCCCCTCGGCGCCGAGCCGTGTGCGCCGGCGGGCGAGCACCCGCTCGGCGAGCCCGGGAACGGCCACGAGCGCCATCTGCCGGGCCAGCGCCCGGTCGGGGACGTCCTTGCGCACGCGCGGCAGGGCCGGCCCGATGAGGACGAGGCCGGCCACCTTCTCCGGAGCGGCAGCGGCCTGCAGCAGGCACACCGCCGCACCCATCGAGTTGCCGACGAGCACGACCGGGCCGTCGTCGACGGCCTCGTCGAGGAAGCGGTCGAGCAGCAGGCGGTTCGCGCGCACCGACGCCGAGCGTCCGGCTCGGGGGGTGCGGCCGTGCCCGGCGAGGTCGAGCGCGTGCACCCGCTGGTTCCGGGCGAGCAGCGGAGCGAGGTCGTGCCAGTTCGCGTGCGAGCCGCCCAGCCCGTGGACGCAGACCAGCGGCGGTGCGTCCGCGGACTGCGGACCACCGTGGTCGACGTGGTGCACGGGGCCGTCGAGGTCGACGGTCCGCGACACCGGGTACGGACGGGGCAAGGGCGTGCTCCTGCAGACGAGACCCGGTCCCGTGCGGGACCGGGTCGTGGGGTGGATGAGTGTGCACTCTCGGAGGTCCGGCAAACGCGTCGGAGTGTGTCAGCCTCGACACGCCGCGTCCTCCTACGCCCGTCGTCCCCCGGTTCCGGGAGACTGGACGGTCCGGTCGACGGGGGCTCCTGCGGGACCGTCGGACCGCCCTGGAACACTGGCGCCCGAATGCCGGGAACCACCCGGAGGAGCAGGAGGAACAGTGTCGGACGTCGAGATCACGGGCCCGGCCGGCTCGCTGCCGCTCAAGGTCGTCGAGGGCAGCGAGGCCCCCGTGGGACTGGACATCAGCAAGCTGCTCGGCAGTACCGGTCAGGTCACCTACGACCCCGGATTCGTCAACACGGCCGCCTGCTCGTCGGCGATCACCTACATCGACGGTGACGCCGGCATCCTGCGGTACCGCGGCTACCCGATCGACCAGCTCGCCGAGCACGGGACGTTCCTCGAGACGGCGTACCTGCTCATCTACGGGGAGCTGCCGACGCCGGACCAGCTGGCGGACTTCACCCGGCGGGTGAACGAGCACACCATGCTGCACGAGGACCTCAAGCGGTTCTTCGACGGCTTCCCGCGCGACGCGCACCCGATGCCGGTGCTGTCGTCGGCGGTGAGCGCCCTGTCGACCTTCTATCAGGACTCGCTCGACCCGTTCGACCACGACGAGGTGGAGATCTCCACCATCCGCCTCATGGCCAAGCTGCCGACCATCGCGGCGTACGCGTACAAGAAGACGATCGGCCAGCCGTTCCTCTACCCCGACAATTCGCTCGGCTACGTGGAGAACTTCCTGCGGTTGACCTTCGGAGTGCCGGCGACGCCGTACGAGGTGGACCCGGTCGTGGCCAAGGTCCTCGACATGCTGTTCACCCTGCACGCCGACCACGAGCAGAACTGCTCCACGTCGACCGTGCGGCTCGTCGGCTCGGCGCACGCCAACCTGTTCGCTTCGGTGTCGGCCGGCGTGAACGCGCTGTTCGGGCCGCTGCACGGCGGCGCGAACGAGGCGGTGCTCGAGATGTTGAGCCGCATCCAGGCCGAGGGCGGCGACCCCGAGGCCTTCATGCGGCGGGTGAAGGACAAGGAGCCGGGCGTGCGGCTCATGGGCTTCGGCCACCGGGTCTACAAGAACTACGACCCGCGCGCGAAGCTGGTGAAGGGGGCCGTGCGCGACGTGCTCGACCGCATGGGCAAGCCGGACCCGATGCTCGACATCGCGATGCGCCTGGAGGACATCGCGCTGGCCGACGACTACTTCGTGGAGCGCAAGCTCTACCCGAACGTCGACTTTTACACCGGCGTCATCTACAAGGCCATGGGCTTCCCGACCCAGATGTTCACGGTCCTGTTCGCGCTCGGCCGGCTGCCCGGCTGGATCGCTCAGTGGCGCGAGATGATGTCGGACAAGGAGACCAAGATCGGGCGCCCGCGGCAGGTCTACATCGGGGCCAACGAGCGGCCCTACGTGCCGGCCGACGCCCGCTGAGCTGACGCTCGCCGGGGCCTGACGCTCCCCACTCCGAGGCCCGCCCCACCCCGGAGGCTCGCCGACCCCGAACCGTTGAGCCGCCGCGCCGGGCGCTCAACGGTTTGGGGA
>JALYMN010000650.1 GCA_030773675.1 Actinomycetota bacterium | reverse complement strand
CAGCCGGTGACCATCGGCGGGCACGACTATCCCGAGGGCATCTCGTTCGCGGTGAACGCCTACCTCGTCCACCACGACCCGGCGCTCTACCCCGACCCGTACACGTTGCGGCCCGAGCGGTTCCTCGACGCGTCGCCGGGGACGTACACGTGGCTGCCGTTCGGCGGCGGGCGGCGGCGATGCATCGGCGCGAGCTTCGCGACGCTCGAGATGAAGACCGTCCTGCGGGCGGTGCTCGAGCGCAGCGACGTCCGGCCGGCCGGCGGCGACGTCGAGGTGGCCAAGCGGCGGTCGATCACCGTGAGCCCGAGCCGGGGCGCAAGGGTGGTCCTCGTGGACCGCCCGGCCGAGGTGGTCACGACCGCGCCGGGCGAGCCGCACGGCGCGGCGCTCGTGCAGGCCGCCAAGGAGGGCCGGACCGTCGTCCGGCTGCTGCCCGGCGACCCGTTCTCCACGGACGAGGGCGGCAGGGAGGCCGAGGCGGTCCTCAAGGCCAAGCAGCGGCTCGAGGTCGTCCCGGGGGTGCCGAGCACGACCGCCGTGCCGGCGTACGCCGGGCTCGTCCTCGGCGCGCTGCACACGGTCGCGCGCGTGGACGACAGCACCGACGCGCACGCGCTCGCCGCGGCTCCCGGCGCGCTGGTGCTGGAGGTCGCCGCCGCCGGTGTCGGCAAGGTCGCGAGCGCGCTCGTCGAGCACGGACGCCGGGCCGACACGCCGGTCAGCGTCACCGCCGGCGCGACCAGCGCCGAGCAGCGCACCGTCCTCACCACGCTGGACGCCGCCGACGCCGACACCTCCGCCGCCGAGCTCAGCGGCGACGTCGTCGTGGTCGTCGGAGACCCGGTCAAGAAGGCGGCCAAGCTCGCCTGGTACGAGAACCGGCCGCTCTACGGCTGGCGGGTGCTCGTGCCGCGGACCCGCGACCAGGCCGGCGCGCTGTCGCAGGCGCTGCGCGGCCACGGCGCCATCCCGGTCGAGGTGCCGACGATCGCGGTGGAGCCGCCGCGCACGCCCGCGCCGATGGAGCGCGCCGTCAAGGGGCTGGTGACCGGTCGCTACCTGTGGGTCGCGTTCACCTCGACCAACGCGGTGAGGGCGGTCCGGGAGCGGCTCGAGGAGTTCGGGCTCGACGCCCGGGCGCTCTCGGGGGTCAAGGTGGCGGCGATCGGCGACGCGACCGCGGCGGCGCTCGTCGAGTTCGGCGTCCGGCCCGACCTCGTGCCGAGCGGGCAGCAGTCCAGCGAGGGCCTGCTCGCCGACTGGCAGCCCTACGACGAGGTGTTCGACCCGCTCGACCGGGTGCTGCTGCCGCGCGCCGACATCGCCACCGACACGCTGCTCGCCGGGCTGCTCGAGCTCGGCTGGCAGGTCGACGACGTGACCGCCTACCGCACCGTCCGGGCGGCGCCGCCGCCCGCCGAGACCCGCGAGGCGCTCAAGGGCGGCGGGTTCGACGCGGTGCTGTTCACCTCATCCAGCACGGTGCGCAACCTCGTCGGCATCGCGGGCAAGCCGCACGACACCACCGTGCTCGCCTGCATCGGCCCGCAGACCGTCGCCGCCGCCGAGGAGCTCGGCCTGCGGGTCGACGTCGTCGCGCCCAAGCCCGACGTCGCGTCGCTCGTCGAGGCGCTCGCCGCGCACGCCGCGCAGCGCGCGGGCGACCTGCCGAGCGCCGCCCGCCGCCGCAAGCTCGCCAAGGCTGCGAAGCGGTGAGCGCCTGGCTCGGTCCCCGCCCGCGCCGGCTGCGCCGCACCCCCGCGCTGCGCCGCCTGGTCGCCGACGTGCACGTGCGGCCGGGCGACCTGGTGCTGCCGCTGTTCGTCAAGGAGGGGATCGCGGAGCCGGCGCCGATCGCCTCGATGCCGGGGGTCGTGCAGCACACCCGCGACTCGCTCAAGAAGGCCGCGCACGAGGCGGTCGAGGCCGGCGTCGGCGGGCTGATCCTGTTCGGCGTCCCGGCGGCCAAGGACGCGCGCGGGAGCGCGGCCGACGACCCGCAGGGCGTCGTCCAGCTCGCCGTGCAGGACCTCGTCGCCGAGGTCGGCGACGCGACCGTGCTCATGACCGACCTGTGCCTCGACGAGTACACCGACCACGGGCACTGCGGCTTGCTCACCGACAGCGGTGAGGTGGACAACGACAGCACTCTGCAGCGCTACGCCGACATCGCCGTCGCGCAGGCGCAGGCGGGCAGCCACGTCGTCGCGCCGAGCGGGATGATGGACGGGCAGGTCGCCGCGATCCGCCGCGGCCTGGACGACGCCGGCCACGCCGTCGTGCCGGTCTGGTCCTACTCGACGAAGTACGCGAGCGGCTACTACGGCCCGTTCCGTGACGCCGCCGAGTGCGCCCCGCGGTTCGGCGACCGGAGCAGCTATCAGCAGGACGGAGCGCGCAGCGCCGACGAGGGCGTGCGCGAGGCGCTGCAGGACGTCGCCGAGGGCGCCGACGCGGTGATGGTCAAGCCGGCCGGCGCCTACCTCGACGTGGTCCGGGCGGTCGCCGAGGCGGTCGACGTGCCGGTTGCGGCGTACCAGGTGAGCGGCGAGTACGCCATGGTCGAGGCGGCCGCCGCGCAGGGCTGGATCGACCGGCGGAGGATCATCCACGAACAGCTCACCGGGATCCGCCGGGCCGGGGCCGGGACGGTGCTGACGTACTGGGCGACCGAGGCGGCGGGCTGGCTGCGCTGAGCCGGGGTAGGGCGGCGTCATGACCGCCCCCACCGCCTCCCGTCCCCTCGCCCTCGTCACCGGCGCCTCCAGCGGCATCGGCCTGGAGCTGGCCCGCGAGCTCGCCGTCCGTGGTCACGACCTCGTCGTCACCGCGGAGGACGCCGAGCTCGACACCGCCGCCGCCACGCTCTCCGCCGCCGGCACGCAGGTCACGCCGGTGCGCGCCGACCTGTCCACCCCCGCGGGCGTGGAGCAGCTCTGGGCCGCCGCGAAGGCCGTCGGCCGCCCGCTGGACGTCGTCTGCCTCAACGCCGGCGTCGGCAAGGGCGGGCCGTTCGTCGAGAACGACCTCGAGGCCGAGCTGCAGGTCATCGCCCTCAACGTGACCGGCACGGTGCACCTGGCCAAGCGGGTACTGCAGGACATGGTCGCCCGCGGCAGCGGCCGGGTGCTGGTCACCTCCTCGATCGCCTCCACCCAGCCGGGCAGCTACCACGCCGTCTACAACGCCTCGAAGTCCTTCGAGCAGTCGTTCACGCAAGGCGTGCAGGAGGAGCTCAAGGGCACCGGCGTCACCCTGACCTCGCTCATGCCGGGACCGACCGACACCGAGTTCTTCGACCGCGGCGACCTCACCGACACGCCGCTCGGCGCCACCTCCATGAAGGACGACCCGGCGCAGGTCGCGAAGCAGGGGATCGACGCCCTCATGAACGGCGAGCGCAAGGTCGTCGGAGGCTCGCTGATGACCAAGCTGCAGGCGGCCGCCGCCGCCGTCCTGCCCGACGCGGTCAAGGCCAAGGCGCACGCGCTCATGGCCAAGCCCAAGGGGTAGGCCACTGCCTCCCGGTCCGGGCCCCCGCTGCCGGGGCCCGGGCGGCGGTGTTTCCGTCGGCCGAGGGCTGGTAGGCGGCGGGAGCGGCCGAGGGTCGGCCGACGCGACGGAGGTCGAAGCATGACGAGCAGCAGCACCGAGCAGGGACCGGGCGCCAGCGACCTGGGCAAGCACGTCATCAAAACCCGCAAGGTCACGCACTGGCAGCCCAACTTCTCGCTGTCCGGCGCGGGCGCACCCGGCACCTACATCTTCCAGCTCGTGCTGGACCACGGGGCCAGCGAGGTCGTCCTGACCCTGACGGAGGGCGACGCGGACAACGTCTTCGACTGGCTGTCCACCAGCAGCGAGGTCTACTACGACCTCGAGCGCGAGGTCCTGCTGTTCGGCTCGCGCACCGTCGGCTCCTGACCTCCCGCCGGTCACGCCTGCACCTCCACCGGGCCTGCAGGCGTGACCGGCCGGACGACAGGCAGGCTCCCGACGGCCGGTCGTGCCAGGCCGGCACCGGGCGCGGCGGGCCCGCTCACCCCATCCGCGAGGATGGCCCGCGTGCTCCTGGTCCCGGTCGTGCTCGTCGCGAGCCTGCTCGTGGGCGCGGCCGGCGCCGTCGAAGGGCTGCGCGGCCGGGCGCCGGGCCGCCCGCTGCTGCAGGCGCTGCTCGCGCTGCAGCTGCTGCTCATGGCCCAGGCGGCGCTGGCGGTGACGGCCCTGCTGCGCGGCGGGCGGGCGGCCGAGCCGGTCACCTTCGTCGGCTACCTCGTGCTGTCGCTGCTGCTGCTGCCCGGGGCGCTCGGGCTGTCGGCCCAGGAGCGCAGCCGCTACGGCAGCCTGGTGCTCGCCGCGGCCTGCCTCGTCGTCGCGGTCGTCGAGCTGCGGCTGCAGGCGACGCTGTGACCGGGTCTGGGAGCACCGGCTCGGGCCCCGGGCGGCTGCTCGTCGCGGTCTACGCCACCTTCGCCGTCGCCGCGGGCGCGCGGGCCGGGGTCCAGCTCGCCACCCGGTACGCCGAGGCGCCGGTCGCCTACAGCCTGTCCGCGGTCGCCGCCGCGGTCTACCTGCTCGCCACCGTCGCGCTGCTGCGCGACGCCCGCCGGACGGCACTCGCCGCCGTGCTGTTCGAGCTCGCCGGGGTGCTCGTCGTCGGCACGCTGTCGCTCGCCGACCCGCGTGCGTTCCCCGACCAGACCGTGTGGTCGGGCTACGGGGCCGGCTACGGCTTCGTGCCGCTCGTGCTGCCGGTGCTCGGCCTGCTCTGGCTGCGCCGCGTGCGCTGAGCGTCCCGCGGGCGGGCAGGCAGCCGGCATGGAGGGGGACTGAGGGCGGCGGGGTCGCCCGTCCTCGGCGGCTCGGGGCGGGTGCCGCGCGCGGTCGATCTGCCGGGCGAGCGGGTGGCAACGCCGGGAGGAGGGGCTGTGCGCGACGGCGCGGCCCGGTCCACGAGGATGGGCCCGTGAGCTACCCGTACGACGCCCCCGCGTCGCAAGCGCTGTTCGACCGGGCCTGCGCCGTCGTGCCCGGCGGGGTCAACAGCCCGGTGCGCGCCTTCCGCGCGGTCGGCGGCACCCCCCGCTTCATGGTCCGCGGCAGCGGCCCGTACCTCACCGACGCCGACGGGCGGGAGTACGTCGACCTCGTCTGCTCGTGGGGCCCGATGATCCTCGGCCACGCCCACCCGGACGTCGTCGAGGCGCTGCAGACGGCTGCGACCCGCGGCACGAGCTACGGCACGCCGAGCCCGGGCGAGGTCGAGCTCGCCGAGGAGATCATCACGCGGGTCCCACCGGTCGAGCAGGTGCGGCTCGTGAACAGCGGCACCGAGGCCACGATGAGCGCCGTCCGGCTGGCCCGCGGCTCCACCGGGCGCAGCAAGGTCGTCAAGTTCGCCGGCTGCTACCACGGCCACGTCGACGCGCTGCTCGCCAGCGCCGGCAGCGGGGTCGTCACGTTCGGCCTGCCTGACACGCCCGGCGTCACCGGCGCGACGGCATCCGACACGATCGTGCTGCCCTACAACGACCTCTCGCTCGTCGAGACGGCGTTCGACGAGCACGGCGACGAGATCGCCTGCGTGATCACCGAGGCGGCCGCCGCCAACATGGGCGTCGTCCCGCCGCTGCCGGGGTTCAACGCCGGCCTCGCCGCCCTCTGCCGCCGGTACGGCGCGCTGCTGATCAGCGACGAGGTGATGACCGGCTTCCGGGTGACCCGCAGCGGCTGGTACGGCCACGAGCAGCGGCAGGGGGAGCCCGTCGACGCCGACCTGTTCGCCTTCGGCAAGGTCATGGGCGGGGGCCTGCCGGCCGCGGCGTTCGGCGGGCGTGCCGACGTCATGGGCAACCTCGCTCCAGCTGGGCCGGTCTACCAGGCCGGGACGCTGTCCGGGAACCCGCTGGCCGTCGCCGCCGGCCTCGCCACGCTGCGCGCCTGCACCGACGAGGTGTACGAGCGGGTCGACACGGCCGCCGCGACGGTGGCCCGCCTGGCGTCGGAGGCGCTCGACAGACAGGGCGTGCCGCACCGGGTCAACCGGGCGGGGAGCCTGTTCAGCGTGTTCTTTGCCGACCACGAGGTCGTCGACCACGCCACCGCGACCCGGCAGTCGACCGCCCGCTACAGCGCGTTCTTCCACGCGCTGCTCGCGCAGGGGGTCCACCTGCCGCCGTCGGCGTACGAGGCGTGGTTCGTCAGCGCCGCCCACGACGCCGCCGCGCTCGACCGCGTCGCCGAGGCGCTGCCCGCCGCGGCCCGCGCCGCCGCCGAGGTCGCCGCTCCCGACCTGGTCTCCCCGATGACGTCCGCGGACATGACATGAGCGTGCGCACCACCGTCCACCTGCTCCGGCACGGCGAGGTGGAGAACCCGACCGGCGTCCTCTACGGCCGGATGCCGGGCTTCGGGCTGTCCGAGACCGGCCACCGGATGGCGCGGGACGCCGCCGAGGCGCTGCGCGGACGTGACGTCGTCCACGTCGTCGCGAGCCCCCTGCAGCGCGCGCAGGAGACCGCGCAGCCCGTGGCGGAGGTGTTCGGGCTGCCGATCGCCACGGACGAGCGGCTGCTCGAGAGCACCAACCACTTCGAGGGCAGAACGTTCGGCGTCGGCGACGGGGCGCTGCGCCACCCGTCGAACTGGGTGTACCTGTGGGACCCGTTCCGGCCGTCCTGGGGCGAGCCCTACGTCACGGTCGCGCACCGGATGCTCGCCGCCGCCGAGGCCGCCCGCGACGCGGCGCGCGGGCACGAGGCGGTGTGCGTGAGCCACCAGCTGCCCATCTGGTCGGTGCGCCGCTGGGTCGAGGGACGCCGGCTGTGGCACCGCCCGGACCTGCGGCAGTGCGGCCTGGCCTCGCTGACCAGCCTGACGTGGGAGGACGACCGGCTGCTGTACGTCACCTACAGCGAGCCCGCGGGCGCGGCGTCGCGGCGTCCGGGCTTCGGAGCGTGAGCTCCGGCTGGAGCAGGCCGTCAAGCCGCGCGGAGGCGGTAGGCGTCCGCCCGGGCGATGGCCGAGAATGGCTTCATCCCCGACGAGAGGTCTGCTGTGCTGCGCCGTGTGCCGTTCCCCGCCGCGCTGGCGGGCGGGCTCGTGCTCGCGCTCAGCGGGTGCGTCGGCGACCGGGCAGTCGACAGCGTGCAGGCGCGCACGCCGCAGCTGAAGGTCGTCGACCCGGGCCCGAGCGGCGTCTTCCCGATCGCCGAGCGCCTCCCCGCCCCGGCGATCAGCGGCACGACCCTGGACGGCGAGCCGCTCGACGTCGCCGACCTGCGCGGCAAGGTCGTCGTTGTGAACTTCTGGGCGTCGTGGTGCGCCCCCTGCCGGGCCGAGGCGCCCAACCTGCGGGCGGTGGCTGAGCGGCGCAAGGCCGAGGGCGCGGAGTTCGTCGGCGTGGCCATCAAGGACGACCGGGACGCCGCGCAGGCCTTCGAGCGCCGCCAGGGCATCCCCTACCCGTCGCTGTTCGACCAGGCCGGTGTCGTGCTGACCCGCTTCCGGGCGCTCGCGCCACAGGTCCCGCCGACCACGCTCGTCCTCGACCGGCAGGGCCGGGTCGCTGCGCGCTTCATCGGCGGCGTCACCGAGGTCGAGCTCGACGGGCCGGTGCAGTCCGTGCTGCGGGAGCGGCCCGCGTGAGCCCCGCGACGGGGGTGGCCGACGCGTTCGTCGACACGGTCACCAGCGGCCCGGTGCTGCTCGCCCTGCCGGTCGCGGCGGCCGCGGGCCTGGTCAGCTTCCTGTCGCCGTGCGTGCTGCCGCTCGTGCCGGGCTACCTGTCCTACGTCACCGGGCTGTCCGGCGCGGACCTCGGAGACGACCGCGGCGCCGCCCCCGGCGCGGAGCCCGGCGGCGC
>JALYMN010000649.1 GCA_030773675.1 Actinomycetota bacterium | reverse complement strand
CGGCCGCACCGACGCCGTAGCGGTGAGCCTGCTCGAGGGCGCGCGCGGCCGGCGTCGGCACGGGCGCAGGAGCGGGTGCAGCGGGGGGCGGGGTGCTCACGCCGTGGCCTCCTGCCCCGTCAGCGCGCCGGCGCGCGACTGCTCGAGCAGCTGCGCCATGCGGTCGGCGATCGCGTCCCACTCGTGCCGGGCCTGCAGGGGGCGCAGGCGCCGGTCCCGCTCCTCCGCCCGGTGCTGCACGACGTGCCGGCAGGCGGCGGCGAAGGAGGCTCCGTCGTCGGCGAGGTGGACCACGCCCGTGTAGTCGGCGACGACGTCCGGCACCCTCGTCGAGACGACCGGCAGACCGGCGGCGAGGTACTCCAGCGTCTTGGTCGGGCTGATGGAGCGGGTGGCCTCGTTGAGGGCGAACGGCATGAGCGTGACGTCGAAGCCGGCCATCACCTCCGGCAGCCGCTCGTACGCCGTCAGGCCCGGGTACTCGAGGTTCGCGGCCTGGGGCAGCGAGGCCGGGTCGATCTTGACGACCGGACCGACGATGCGGATCGTCCAGTCCGGCAGCCGCTCGGCGAGCTCGGTGAGCAGCGGCAGGTCCAGCCGCTCGTCGATCACCCCGACGTACCCAGCCACGGGGCGGGGGTGAGGCGCGCGCAGCGCCCGGGAGCGCTCGTAGTGCGCCGTCTCGACGCCGCTGGGGAACAGGTGCGCGTCGGCGCGCCCCTGCGCGAGGACGGAACGGTGCAGCGAGCGGCCGCCGGCGAACACGACGTCGGCCTGCGCGAGCACCCGGCGCTGGCGCAGCACCAGGCCCTCCGGGGCGTCGCGGAAGGAGGCGAGGTCGTCCATGACGTCGTAGACCATCCGGCCGGGCTGCAGCTCGAGCGCGATGTCCAGCGCGGCGGGGGTGTAGACCCAGACGTCCGGAGCCGGCGGGCGGCCGTGCTCGGCGAGCAGGGCGGCGAGCACCTCCCCGTAGCGCTCGCCGCCGCCGGCGTCGAAGCCGTGGACCTCCGCGGCCTTGTCGCTCGGCGGCACGACGAGCCAGACCCGGGTGACGCCGTCGCGCTCCTCGTGCTCCAGCCGGGGCTGCGCCACGTCGCCGGTCGTCGGCTCCTCGACGAAGAAGGTGCGGGCGCCCGCGTCGGCCCGCCGGCGGGCCAGCCGCGACACCAGGTGGTGCGGCCGCTGCCACACCCACGGCCAGCGCAGGTGCGACAGCACCACCAGGTCGGGGGGCTCGTTCATGCGCTCTCCTCGAGAGGGACCGGCACAGGACCGGGAAGGGGAAGGGGGGTGATCGGGGGCACGGCGTGCCCGGCCGGCGGATCCTGCCAGGGCCAGTGCGCGAGCTGCGGCAGCAGACCCGCCAGCTGGCCGTCGCAGGGTGGCTGGAACCGGTACGCCGGCAGCTCGTGCGACCGCGCGCCGGCGGCCGCGGCCTCCCACACGTCGGTGAACACCGTGCGCGACCGGTCCACCCCGATGACGCCGACCGGGTCGGCGCGCCCGGCCGGCCGGGCCAGCAAGGAGTCCCAGTCGCAGGAGTCGACCTGCGGGAACCAGCAGAATCCGCGCAGGTCCACGCCCCGGGACAGGGCCGTCTCGTACTGCTCCAGCGTGTAGCGCAGCCACGACGCCCGGTCGCTGGGCAGGCCGCGCAGGTTGGTCTCCGACAGCACCATCGGCAGCCCGTAGCGCTGCCCGTACTGCTCGGCCAGCGCCGCGAAGCCCACCGGGTGCCGGCTAGGCGAGTGGCTGCCGGTTTCGTCGTAGGACCACTCGGAGTGGCAGTAGTAGTCCAGCCCCAGGACGTCGACGCGCACCGGGTCGAGCTCGAGCAGCGGCGCGCCACCCGCCTCCAGCAGCCGGCCCAGGAACGGCCGGTCGGGGTCCAGGTCGTGGTGCAGCGCCAGGTCGAGCACGACGTGCCGGCGGTCGTTGGCGAGAGCTGCGTACTCCGCGGGGCTCCCCGCCGTCCCCGCGTGGTGCTCGCAGGTGTCGACCCAGACGTGCGCGGCGTCCGGGAGCAGCTCCGACCAGCACTGCGACGCCTGGGACAGGGCCGGCAGCACCGACCGCAGCAGGCCCACGAAGCCCTCGAGCCCGCGGTCGTAGGGCGGCCACAGGGCCTCGTGCCCGGCCAGGAACAGCGTCGCGAAGGGCTCGTTGAACAGCGTGTACGCCGGCAGCCAGGGGTAGCGGGTGGCGACGGCCTCGGCGTACGCCGTGAACGCGGGGGCGAACCGGCGGTCGCGGAACCCGTCGACCAGCCACTCGGGGTAGCTGGTGTGGTGCACCAGGTCGAGGACGACCCGGGCGCCCCGCTGCTCCAGGTGGCCCAGCACGGCGTCGGCCTCGCTCCAGTCGTAGCGACCGGGGCTCGCCTCGAGGCGGTGCCAGCGCAGCGGGTAGCGCAGCGTGTCGACGCCCGCCGAGAACAGCCGGTCGACGTCGTCCTGCCAGCGCAGGTCGTGCCCGGTCGTCTCGGCGACGTCAACGCCGTGCCCGGGCAGGTACGTCGTCTCGAAGGCGCCGAGCACGGTGGCGCTGCTTGGCGGGAGGAACGACGGCGCGTCGGGCACGAGCGTGTCCTCTCAGTCGATCCGCAGGGTCGCCACGTGCCGATCGGCACGCGGCGGGTGCCTCGCCGCACGCGGTGGAGGCGGAGCCGGGACACAGCGTCTCGGTCGCAGGGCTCCGAGACTGTCCCCGCCCTCGCGGTCGAAACCAGGCCTCTCTGCACGACCGCACGGCCGCCGGCGCTCCTGCGCGACGCCGGCCTGGTGCAGATCGCGACCGACGGGGCACTGCCGACCGGGTGACCACGACCGGGGTCGCGTGGACGAGGAGGCAGCGATGAGCAAGGGCGGCGACAACCGCGAGCAGCGGGCGCACATTCGCGAGGCGGCGCGCGAGGGCAAGAGCGCCGGCGAGGCCGGACTGTCGACCGGCGCGCACCGGCAGCTGGACCACGGCGATCGGCAGCAGGCCAAGGACGAGATGCACGCCGAGAAGGGCAAGACCTGACAGCAGTTGGGCCGGGCGCGCGCCGCTAGCGTTTCCGCGTGTCCACGACCCGAACGCTGCTCGCCGACCTGGGCTTTCCCGAGGGACCGCGGTGGCGCGACGGCCGGCTGTGGTTCTCCGACTTCCACGACCAGCGGGTGCGCGCGGTCGCTGCCGACGGCACCGCGCAGACGGTGCTGCAGCTCGACGACGCGCCCTCGGGCCTGGGCTGGTCGCCGGCCGGGGAGCTGCTCGTCGTGTCGATGCAGCGGCGCGCGCTGCTGCGGGTGACCGAGGGCGGTCCCCAGGTGGTGGCCGAGCTCGGCTCCTGGGTCCCGGGACCGGTCAACGACATGGTCGTCGACAGCACCGGCGCGGCCTACATCGGCAACTTCGGCTTCGACCTGCTGGGCGGCGCGGCGCCCCAGCCGACGGCGCTGCTGCGCGTCGCCCCGGACGGCGAGGTGAGCGTCGCCGCCGAGGACCTGCACTTCCCGAACGGCATGTGCCTGGCCGACGGCGGGCGCACGCTGGTGGTCGCCGAGACCTACGGCCAGCGCCTGACGGCGTTCGACGTCGGGGCGGACGGCGGGTTGTCGCGGCGGCGGGTGTTCGCCGAGCTCGAGGCGGGGGTGGCGCCCGACGGGATCTGCCTGGACGCCGAGGGCCAGGTCTGGGTGGCGACCGCCCGCAC
>JALYMN010000648.1 GCA_030773675.1 Actinomycetota bacterium | reverse complement strand
GGCCTGCTCCACGCCGCGCTGCGGCGCCCGCTGACCCCCGCCGAGGCCGCCGGGGTCGACGCCGCCCGTGCTGAGGCGCCCACACTCCCGCGCCCCGCCGTCGACCTCCTCCGCGGCCTCGCGGGGCTCCAGGTCGCGCGCCCGGCCGACGCCAACACCGTGCACGCCGAGATCCGGACCCTCGGGGCCGGCCCCGCTGCCGAGACCGAGCCCCGGGTCGTGCCGCGCGCAGACGCCCTGCTGGTCCTGGCGCGCGACGACACGGGCGCCGAGCTCCCGCTGCGCGAGGTGGCGGTGCGGCTGCAGGCGGCGGTGGTCCGGGAGCGCGAGCTGCTCACCGACCGGGAGCGCACGTTGTTCGAGGAGCACCTGCTCGGCGAGCTCGGTGACCGGTTGCGCAGCCGGCAGGCGGAGGCGGCGGACCTCGTCGCCGGGATGAACACCCTGCTGGCCGACGTCCGGACGTCGCAGGGCATCCGGGTGCGGCTGGACTGGGCGCTGCGGGAGGACGCCGGGCCCGACGTGCGAGCCGCCGTCGACCTGCTCGGCCGGGCCCGCGGCTCGCTGCTGCCGGAGGAGCGGGCCCGGCTGCGCGACGCGCTAGCGGCACTCATCGAGGTGCAGCGGGCCGCGGAGCCGGAGCGCGGCTACGCCGAGCACCTGTCACGGGCGCTGGACTACCGCCGCTGGTCCTCGTTCTCCGTGCGGATCAGCCGCCCGGGCGCCGCCGGCTGGACGACGCTCACCCGCCGTACGCCGCTGTCGCAGGGCGAGCAGAAGGTCGTCTGCTACCTGCCGCTGTTCGCCGCCGCCGCGGCGCACTTCACCTCCGTCGCCGGCGCCGCGCCGCACGCGCCGCGCCTGGTCCTGCTCGACGACGCGTTCCCCAAGATCGACGTCAACACCCACCCGCTGCTGTTCGGGCTGCTCGTCGACCTCGACCTGGACTTCGTGCTGACCAGCGAACGGCTGTGGGGCGACCACGCGACCGTGCCGTCACTCGCGGTCTACGAAGCCCTCCGCTCCCCGAACGAGCGGGGGATTGCGCAGTACCGCTACGTCTGGGACGGCCGCAGGCTGGTGACGCATGGCGCCGCATGAGCGCTGTCCACAGACCGGCCTCCGCCGCCGGCGCACCGGACGGCGCTGCGCGACGGTGTTCGCATGCACAGCGAGCAGAGGGAGATCCCGTGTCGCTCACCCTGCCTGACCTCGACCGTGCCTGGACCTTCGACGACTGGCCCGAGCTGCCGGACGACGGGCACCGGTACGAGATCGTCGACGGCAATCTGCTCGTGACCCCGCCCCCGACCCAGGTGCACCAGATCGAGGCCGGAGCCCTGCGCGACCAGCTCTTCCGGGCCGCGCCAAGCGGCTGGCGCGTGGTCAGCGAGCTCCCGCTGCCGCTCGGGCCGGACCACGTCCGTGTCCCCGACGTCGTGGTCCACCGCTGGCCGCCGCATGCACCCGGGTCGGACCCGCGCAACCCCGTCACCGTGGCCGACGTCGGGCTGGTCGTCGAGGTCGTGTCCCCGCGGTCCCGGCGGACCGACCGGTTCGCCAAGCCCGCCGAGTACGCCGACGCCGGCATCGGACTGTTCTGGCGGCTCGAGACCGAGCCGGAGCGGGTGCTGCACGCCTTCGTCCTCCGCTCCGGGCGCTACGAGCCGGTCGAGCTGGTCGCGACGCGCTGTGCGGTCCCGGCGCCGTGGGGGCTGGTCGAGGTCGACGTCACCGCTCTCGTCGGGTGACACTGCCCGGCTGGCTCGACGACCCTGCCCTCGACCAGGTGTGGCAGCGGCTCCGCGGACCCCTCGAGCGCAACGCCGCCACCACCCGGCTCGCGCAGCTGCCGCGGGAGACCCGCCACGCCCTCGCCGGTGTCCTCGGACGCCCCGTCGCGGGCGACCTCCGCCTGCGGCTGGCGGAGCTGGACGCGGTCCTGCGGGAGCGGGCGGACCTCCCGCTGGCCGTCGTCGTGGAGTCGGCCACGGGCCGGCCGCTGCGCGACCGCACCGCAGAGCAGCAGGCGCGGCAGGCGCCGCTCGACGTGCTGCGTCAGGTCGACCCCGACTGGGCCGACGCCGTCCGCACCGCCGGGCTGCTCGCCCGGGCGCGCGACGCGCTGGCGGTGGCGGAGGCCGCCGTCCGGGTGCGGGCGCAGCTCCCCGGGCCGCCGCGACTGCGCACCGAGCTGGCCGCCACCGTCACCGGTGACGCCCACGCCCTGGACGAGGGCCGCACCCTTGCGGCCGTCGTCCTGCGCAGTCTCGCCCAGGGCCCTGCGCCGACGACGGCGACTGAGCGACGCGCCCTGTGGGAGCGCGCCGGCGTGCTCCCGGACCAGGTGTCGGCGAGCGTCCTCACCCTGGGACTTCGCCCGCTTGCGCCGGGCCGGCGTGAGGACCGGCTGCGGGCCGCCGCCGACGACGGCGACCCGCTGCACCTGAGCGCGTGGGACCTCGCCCGCGCCGCCCTCGCCCTCGACGGGCGGACACCCGTGCTCGTCGTGGAGAACCCGTCCGTGCTGGAGGCCGTCGCCGTGCGGTACGGCGGGGCGTGGCCGGTGGTGTGCACGTCGGGCTGGCCGGCGTCCGTCGCCCTCGCCCTGCTCGACGCGCTCCATGCCCCGCTCGCCTACTCCGGCGACTTGGACTGGCGCGGGCTGGAGATCGCGTCCTGGCTGGTGCGTCGGTGCGGCGTGCGGCCGTGGCGGATGGGCACCGCGGACTACCTCGCGGCGCCAAGCGGCGCCGCTCTGGACGGCCGCCCCGCCGTGGCAGTGTGGGACGCGAGGCTCGGGGCGGCCATGCGGCGGCGGGGCACCGCGGTGCATCAGGAGCAGGTGCTGGAGCAGCTGGTCGAGCAGTGGCCGATCGAGCAGGAGTCCGCAGTTACCCGCTGACCCCTACAGCTGGACCCCGCGGGTCAGCGCGCCGTCCACGACCAGGTTCGTCCCGCTGGTGAAGCTCGACGCCGGGCTGGCGAGGAACACCGTCGCCCGGGCCATCTCCTCCGGCGTCCCCATCCGGCCGGTCGGGTTGAGGCCGAGCGCGGTCTCGTACAGCTCGGGGTTCCCGGTGCGGATCTGGTCCCACACCCCACCCTCGAAGAACGTGTTGCCCGGCGAGACCGTGTTCGCCCGGATGCCCCTCGGTGCGAGCTGGTAGGCCAGGCCCTGCACGTAGTGGATCAGCGCTGCCTTCATCGTCCCGTACGGCCCGGCGGCGAAGTCGACCTCGCGCCCGGAGACGCTGCTGATCCCGAGGATCACGCCGGCGTCGCTCGCCTCGAGGTGCGGCATCGCCGCGTCGACCATGCGCACCAGGCCCATGAGGTCGACCTCGTACGACGCCTTCCAGTTTTCCTCGTCCGCGCCGATCGCCAGTGCGCTGACGTTGTGCACGAGGATGTCCACCCCGCCCATCGACGCCGCCGCCTCGCCGACCCACGCCTTCAGCGCCGGCCCGTCGGCGACATCGACCACCGCGCCGGACGCCGACCCGGCCCGCCCGGCCAGCGTGCCCTCCGTCTCCGCGATCTCCGCGGCGTCGCGGGCGCAGAAGCCGACGGTCGTGCCCTCGTCGACGAACGCCTCGACGATCGCGCGCCCGATGCCGCGGGTGCCGCCGGTGACGAGCGCCCGGCGTCCCGAGAGCTGCAGGTCCATGCCGTGTCCTTCCGCAGAGGGTCAGATGAGTAGCGCCCGCCGGCGCAGGTCGGCGTGCAGCCCGTCGTACGCCGATGCGGTCGGCAGCAGCGACTTGCGGGCCTTGACGACGGAGCTGTAGTTGGCGTCGACGACGTTGGCGATCGGCGCCTCGGTGATCTGCGAGAGCAGCTGGTAGGCGTCAATGGGGTGCAGGCCGTAGAGCTCGCCGAACCAGGCAATGAGCTCGCCCTGCGCGGTGCGCCAGGCGTCCTCGAAGGGCCGGGAGGAGCCCACGGTCATCCAGTGCGTGTCGTCCTCGAGCCGCGGCCAGCCGGGCGCGCCGCCCTTCACCAGCTCGACGATGAGCGTGGTCGTCATCGCGCCCTCGACGGCGGTGCCGCAGGCCTCGCCCTCGCCCTGGCGGTAGTGCCCGTCGCCGATCGAGAACAGCGCGCCCTCGACGTTGACGCCGAGGTAGACGGTCGTGCCGGCGCGGACCTGCGGGCTGTCCATGTTGCCGCCGAACCGGTCCGGCACCAGCGAGGTGCGCACCTCCCGGGCGGCGGGCGCCACCCCGACGGTTCCGAGCATCGGCTCCACCGGCAGGTCGAGGCGGAACTCGCCGAACTGCGCGGCGTACGTGACGGTGTTCTTCGCCCGGTCGAGCTCGTAGATGTAGGTGAGGTCGGGCAGCGGGTCCTGCAGCGTGAAGACCCGGTCGGTGCTCGTCATGCCGCCGAAGAACGGGATGTGCGCCGACGCGCCCCAGTCGCGAGCCGGCTCAAGGCTGACCAGGTGCAGCGCCAGCGTGTCGCCGGGCTCGGCGCCCTCGACGTAGAACGGCCCGGTCTGCGGGTTGACGAAGCGCAGGTCGACCTTGTCGCTGGACTTGTCCGAGGTGGAGCGCAGCGCGCCGTTGAACGCGTCCTCGGACCACAGCCGCAGCGCGGCGCCGGGCTTCACGGTCTGCACCGGCGCGACGCCGCCGAAGGTGAACGCGTACTGCTCGAAGACCGGTCGGAACTCCACGACGTCCATGCCGCACCCTAGGACGGCGATCTGGCCCGGACGCGCAAGGGTCAGCGCAGCCGCACCCGGTCGGGGGTGAGCTCCGCGACCGAGGTGACGCCGACCAGCTGCAGCGTCCGCGCCACCTCGCGGGCCAGCAGCTCGACGGCTCGCTGCACGCCGCGCTCGCCGCCGGCCATGAGCCCGTACAGGTACGCCCGGCCCACCCAGCAGGTGCGGGCGCCGAGCGCCAGGGCCGCGACGATGTCGCCCCCGTTCAGAATCCCGCCGTCGAGGTGCACCTCGGCGCGGTCGCCGACGGCGGCGACGACAGCGGGCAGCTGCTCCAGCGGGGTGGGGGCGCGGTCGAGCTGGCGTCCGCCGTGGTTGGACACGACCACCGCGTCGGCGCCGGCGTCGACGACGGCGCGGGCGTCGTCCGGGGTCTGCACACCCTTGACGACGAGCGGCCCGGGCCAGGCCTCGCGCAGCGCGGCGACGTCGGTGAGCGTCGCGCCCGGGTCGAACACCCGGTCGGCCAGCTCGGCGACGGTGCCGCCCCAGGAGCGCAGCGAGGCGAACTCGAGCGGCTCGGTGGTGAGCAGGTCGAACCACCAGGCCGGGTGGAGCGCGGCGTCGGCGACCGTGCGCAGGCTCAGGGCGGGCGGGATCGTCAGCCCGTTGCGGACGTCGCGCAGCCGGGCGCCGGCGACCGGCGTGTCCACGGTGAGCACGAGCGCCTCGTAGCCCGCGGCCAGCGCGCGGGCGACGAAGTCGCGGCTCGCCTCCCGGTCGCGCCACAGGTACAGCTGGAACCAGCGCCGGGCGTCCGGGGCTGCGGCGCCCAGCGCCTCGAGCGAGGTCGTGCCCATCGTCGACAGCGCGTACGGGACGCCGACGCGCGCGGCGACGCGGGCCACCGCCGGCTCGCCCTCGGCGTGCATGAGCCGGGTGAAGCCGGTGGGCGCGAGGCCGAACGGCAGTCCGGCCCGGCGTCCGAGCACGTCGACGCCCGGGTCCACCTTCGCCACGTCGCGCAGCACGCTCGGGCGGAACTCGACCCGGGCGAAGGCCTCGCGCATCCGCCGCAGGCTGAGCTCGTCGCCGGCGCCGCCGTCCACGTAGTCGAAGACGGCTCGCGGAGCGCGCCGACGGGCGAGGGCGCGCAGGTCCTCGACGTCCACCGCGCGGGAGACGCGACGCTCGACCGGGTCGCGCTGCACCGGGCGCGGACGCAGGAGGGGGCGCAGCTCCGACCAGCGGGGCAGTTGGCGGTCGAGCACGCCGTCCACAGTCCCACGGCGCCCCGTTGCCGCGGCCCGCCTGCTGTGCCAGCGTCCGCGGGGTCCGCCTGCCGAGCCCTGCGAGGTCCCCGTGCCGATCCAGCTGCCCGACCCCGCAGAGATGGCGCGCGTCGCTGAGCGCTACGGGCTGCGCCTCGGCGACGCCGACCTGGCGTCGTTCGCCCCCGTCGTCGAGGGCCTGCTCACCTCGTGGGACGCCGTCGAGGAGCTCTACCGGCAGTCGGCGCCGAGTGCGCCAGGCCGTCCGTGGAAGCGCCCGGAGGGCGACGACAACCCGTTCAACGCCTGGTACGTGACCACCGCGATCACCGACGGCGGCGGGCAGGGTCCGCTCGCCGGGCGCAAGGTGGCGGTGAAGGACAACACGATGGTCGCCGGCGTGCCGATGATGAACGGCAGCAGGACCGTCGAGGGCTTCGTCCCGACCCGCGACGCCACCGTCGTGACCCGGCTGCTGGAGGCCGGCGCGACCATCGCCGGCAAGGCGGTCTGCGAGGACCTCTGCTTCTCCGGCGGCTCGCACACCTCGCGCACCGGCCCGGTGCGCAACCCGTGGGACGAGACCCGCTCGGCCGGCGGGTCCTCCTCCGGCAGCGCCGCGCTCGTGGCCGCGGGGCTGGTGGACGTCGCCACCGGCGGCGACCAGGGCGGGTCGGTGCGCATCCCCGCGTCGTACAGCGGAATCGTCGGCCACAAGCCGACGTTCGGGCTGGTGCCCTACACCGGCGCGTTCCCGATCGAGCAGACGATCGACCACCTCGGTCCGATGACTCGCACGGTGGCCGACGCCGCGCTCGTCATGTCGGTGCTGGCGGGCCGCGACGGGCAGGACCCCCGCCAGCCGCACGACGTGCAGCCGCAGGACTACGTCGCCGCGCTCGGCCAGGACGTCGCCGGCATGCGCGTCGGGGTGGTGCAGGAGGGCTTCGGCCACCACAACTCCGAGCCCGGGGTCAACGACGCGGTGCGCGCGGCAGTCGAGCAGCTGCGCGAGGCCGGCATCACCGCCGAGGAGGTGTCGGTGCCCTGGCACGAGCACGGCGCGCGGATCTGGGACGTCATCGCGACCGAGGGCGCCACGACCCAGATGGTCGACGGCAACGGCTACGGCATGAACTGGGACGGCCTGTACGACCCCGAGGTCATCGAGCACTACGGCCGCACCTGGCGGGCCAACGGCAGCCAGTTCTCGGAGACCGTCAAGCTCGTGCTGCTCGCGGGGCGGTACACCATCGACCGCTACCAGGGCAGTCACTACGCCATGGCCCGCAACCTCGCCCGGCAGCTGCGGGCGGCGTACGACGAGGCCCTCGAGCGCTACGACGTGCTGGTCATGCCCACCACGCCGATGCAGGCGACCGTGATCCCGGGTCCGGACGCGCCGCGCGAGGAGGTGCTCGTCCGCGGGCTGGAGATGATCGCCAACACCGCGCCGCTGGACGTCAGCGGGCACCCGGCGTGCAGCGTTCCCGCCGGGCTGGTGAACGGCCTGCCGACCGGCATGATGATCATGGGTAGGCGGTTCGACGACGCGACGGTGCTGCGCGTGGCGCACGCCTACGAGCAGGTGGTCGGGGGCTTCCCGTCGCCGCCCGGGGGCAGAGGCTGAGACCACCGGTCCCACGTCTCCCCCGACGAGACCCCGCTGCGCGGTGCCGAGCGGGAGCGCGCAGCGGAGCGTGGCGGGCGTCCCGCCTCAGGGCGTCCCCGCCGGCATGTGCTGTACCTCGCTGCCGCGCCGGTAGTAGGAACGGCGCGTGAAGTACGTGATGAGCTACCGGGCCGTCGAGGACTTCCTGCCGCTGGCGCAGCAGCACGGCCCGGGCCCACGTGGCGCGCCTGCAGGAGTTCGCCGGCCGCGGGGTGCTGCTGATGGTCGGCACCTCCGACGAGCCGATGAACGGGGCGATGGGCATCTTCACCAGCCGGGAGGCGGCCGAGGAGTTCGTCGCCGGCGACCCGTTCGTCCAGAACGGGGTCGTGGCGCAGTGGAGCGTCCGGCCCTGGAACGAGATCCTCCAGCCGTAGGACAGCGCCCACGCCGGCAGGAGAGGCCTCGCCGCGAAGGCGCGCTCCCGCGTTCTGTCAGATCCCGCGCCTAACGTCCCTCGCGTGCTCCACGTCCACCACTCCGTCAGCGGCACTGCGCTGGTCGACGCGCTCGGCGACCTGCTCGCGGGGCCGCTCGCCGACCCGTTCGCCGTCGACGTCGTCGCCGTGCCCGCCCGCGGCATCGAGCGGTGGCTGGCCCAGCGCCTGTCGCACCGGCTCGGGGCCGGGAGGGGCGGGGACGGCGTCTGCGCGCGGGTCGCGTTCCCGACGCCCGACGACCTGCTCGGCGCCGCAGTGGTCGCCGCCAGCCCGGAGCACGTGACGGCCGTCGAGGCCTGGCAGCCCGACCGCGTGGTCTGGGCGCTGCTCGACGTCCTCGACGCCTGCCCGTCCGACGAGCAGTGGTGCGCCGGGCTGCGACACCACCTGGCGCAGCGCGACGAGCTGAGCACCCGCCGGTACGCCGTCGCCCGGCGGCTGGCCGGCCTGTACGCGACGGCCGGGGCGTCCCGACCTGGATTGGTGCAGGCGTGGGCTCGCGGCGACGACGAGGGGGTCGCCGACGACCTGCGGTGGCAGCCGGAGCTGTGGCGCAGGCTGCGCGAACAGGTCGCCGTGCCGCACCCCGCCGAGCTGCTCGACGAGGCGTGCGCCGCCTCCGGCGCGGGGTCGGTGACCTGCCCGACCGGGTCAGCCTGTACGGCCTCAGCCGGCTCGACAGCTCCCGCCTGCAGGTGCTGTCCGCCCTGGCAGAGACGCGCGACGTGCACCTGTGGGTGCACGCCACCCCTGGGCTGTGGGACGCCCTGCGCCAGGCCGGCCCCGTCACCCGGCGGGCAGCCGCTCCGCAGCCGGCCCGGCACCCGCTCCTGGCCAGCCTGTCGCGCGACGTCCGCGAGCTGCAGCTGCGCCTGCAGGCCGCTGCCCCCGGGCACGCCGTGCATGCCCACGGGCAGCCGCCGGACCCCACGACCCTGCTGCGGCGGCTCCAGCACGACCTCGCCACCGACAGCCTGCCTGCCGAGCGGCACCTCCTGCAGCCGGGCGACCGCAGCGTGCAGGTCCACGCCTGCCACGGGCGGGCTCGCCAGGTCGAGGTGCTGCGCGAGATCGTCCTGGGCCTGCTCGCCGACGACCCGACCCTCGAGCCCCGCGACGTCCTGGTCATGTGCCCCGACGTCGAGGCCTTCGCCCGCCCCGCTCGTCGCCGCCGCCTTCGGCAACGAGGCGCACCCCAGCGGGCGGCTGTGGGTCGCCCTCGCCGACCGGTCGCCCCGGCAGACGAACCCGCTGCTCGGCGTCGCGGCGTCCCTGCTGGAGCTCGCCGGCAGCCGTGTCACGGCCAGTCAGGTGCTCGACCTGGCCGGCTCCCCGCCCGTGCGCCAGCGGTTCGGGTTCGACGACGACGACCTGGAGCAGCTGCGGGCCTGGACCGTCGGCAGCGGGGTCCGGTGGGGGTTCAGCGCCGGGCACCGGGCGCCGTGGCAGATGGCCGGCGTCGCCCAGGGCACCTGGCGCGAGGGCGCGGACCGGCTGCTCAGCGGCGTGGCGATGGAGGAGGGACTGCTCGGCGGCACCCTGGCCTACGACGACGTCGACTCCTCCGACGTTGACCTCGCCGGGCGGCTGGTCGAGCTCGTCGACCGGCTCGACGCCGCCCTGTCCCGCCTGTCGGGCCGGCACCCGGTCGGGCACTGGCTGGACGCGATCGAGCACTCGGTCGGCGCTCTGGCCGACGTCCCGCCCGACGGCACCTGGCAGCACGTCCAGCTGCGGCGCGAGCTCGACGAGGTGCGCGAGGCGGCGCAGGGCAGCACAGCCGAGCTCTGCCTGTCCGACGTGACCAGCCTGCTCGAGCGCCGGCTGGCCGGCCGTCCGACCACGACGAGCTTCCGCACCGGCGGCCTGACCGTCTGCACGCTGACGCCGATGCGCTCGGTGCCGCACCGGGTCGTCTGCCTGCTCGGCCTGGACGACGGCGTTCCCCCGGAGCGGCGCGGTCGACGGCGACGACGTGCTCGCCCGCGACCCGCACCTCGGCGAGCGCGATCCGCGCGGCGAGGACCGCCAGCTGCTGCTCGACGCGCTGTGCGCGGCCGACGAGCACCTCGTGATCACCTACTGCGGCGCCGACGCGCGCACCGGAGCCCAGCTCCCCCCTGCCGTCCCGCTCGGCGAGTTGCTCGACGCGCTCGACGCGACGGCGCAGACGGAGGACGGCCAGCCGGTGCGGACGGGGGTCGTCGTCCGGCACCCGCTGCAGCCGTTCGACCAGCGGAACTTCACCGCGGGCGGGCTCGGGCGCCCCGGACCGCTGTCCTTCGACGCCGCCGCCCTCGCCGGCGCCCGGGCCGCGACGGAGGAGCGCGACCCGGAGCCCGCGTTCCTCGAGCAGCCGCTGCCGCCGCAGGTCGAGGAGATGGTTGGGCTGTCTCGGCTGGTGGAGTTCTGGCAGCACCCGGCCCGGGGGCTCCTGCGCCAGCGGCTCGACGTCGCTACGCGGACGTGGGAGGAGGAGCCAGACGATGCGCTGCCCGTCGCGCTCGACGCCCTGCAGGAGTGGCAGATCGGCGACCGGCTGCTGGCGGCCCGGCTGCGCGGAGCCGACGTCGAGACCGTCAAGGCCGCGGAGACCGCTCGCGGTGCGCTCCCGCCGGGGCGGCTCGGGGTGCGAGTCCTGTCCCGGGTGGGCTCGCGCGTGGAGGCCCTGCTCGGCGCCAGCGCGCAGGCCCGCGCCGCGGAACCGCAGACGCTCGACGTCGAGATCGAGCTGCCAGGGCACCGGCGGCTGCTCGGGACCGTGACCGGCGTGCGCGGGGACGTGCTGCTGTCCGTGACCTATTCGAACGTGCGCGCCAAGCAGCGACTGAAGGCCTGGATCGAGCTGCTCGCCCTGACCCTCGCCCACCCCGACCGGCCGTGGACCGCGCTCGTCGTCGGCCGCGCGAAGGACGACGCCGACCCGTGGTCGTTGGGACCGGTGCCGCCCGCCGACGCGCGCGCGGCGCTGGTAGACCTCGTCGCGCTGCGCGACCTCGGGCTGCGCGCCCCGCTGCCGCTCCCGCCCAAGACCGGCGAGGCCTACGCGCGCCGTCGAGGCACGGGTGCGGTCAAGGAGTGGTGCAGCGGCTTCGAGCGCGACGGCGAGGACGACGAGCCCGAGCACGCCCTGTGCTGGGGCCGGCGCGCCGACGTCTCGGTGCTGCTCGGCTGGCGCTCCCTGGACGGCGCGCTCGGCTTCCCGGACCTCGTCGAGCGGGTGTGGGGCCGCTGCTGGCCGTCGAAAGGAGGAGCCGGTGAGCGCCGCGCACGAGCAGGTCCCGGCCGTCGACGTGCAGGGCGACCTGCCCGCCGGCACCACGGTGCTCGAGGCGAGCGCGGGCACCGGCAAGACCTACACCATCGCCGGGCTCGTGACGCGGTACGTCGCCGAAGGGCACGTCCGTCTGGACCAGCTGCTCGTCGTCACCTTCGGGCGGGCGGCGACCAGCGAGCTCCGGACCCGCGTGCGGGAGCGGCTGCTGCTCGCCCGCGAGGCGCTCGCCGACCCGGAGCGGGCCCGCGAGTCCGCCGACCCCGTGGTCCGGCTGCTCGCGGACGGCCACGAGAGCGCGGTCGTAGCACGCCGACAGAACCTCGTCGCCGCGCTGTCCGGCTTCGACGCGGCCACCGTGGCGACGACGCATGAGTTCTGCCAGCAGGTGCTGCACGCGCTGGGGACCGCCGCCGACCTCGACCCCGGCACGGTGCTGCAGGAGGACCTCCGGGACCTGGTCACCGAGGTCGCCGACGACCTCTACCTGCGGTTCTACGCCCGTCCGGGCGCCCCCGAGGCGCACATGGACCGCGCGGCCGCACAGTCCCTCGCGCACGCCGCCGTGCAGGACGCGGAGGCCCTGCTCGCCCCGGCCGACGCGGTCCCCGACTCGCCGGCCGACGTGCGGGTGCGCTTCGCCCGGGCGGTGCGCCAGGAGGTCGTCGTCCGGAAGCGGGCGCTGCGGCTTCTCGGCTTCGACGACCTGCTCACCCGGGTCCGCGACGCCCTGCTGCACCCGGTGACCGGCCCGACGGCGCGCGCTCGGCTGCAGGAGCGGTACGCGGTCGTCTTGGTCGACGAGTTCCAGGACACCGATCCGGTGCAGTGGCAGGTCCTGGAGAGCGCCTTCCACGGTTCCCGCACGCTCGTCGTGATCGGGGACCCGAAGCAGGCGATCTACGCCTTCCGCGGGGCGGACGTGCGGGCCTACCTGGCTGCCCGGGCGCAGGCCGACGCCGAGCAGACCCTCGACACCAACTGGCGCAGCGACCCCGAGCTGCTCGAGGGGATGGCCACCCTGCTGCGCGGCGCCGCCCTGGGGCACCCCCAGATCGTCGTCCGCCCGGTCAAGGCCGGCCAGCCGCACCCGCTGCTCGCGCCCGACCCCGACGCGTCGCCCGTCCGGGTGCGGGTGCTGCAGCGCGAGGGGCTGGACTGCACGAAGGCGGGTGTGCAGACCGGCGTGGCCCGCTCGGAGGTGGCCCACGACGTCGCCGCGAACGTGGTCGAGCTCCTCCGCCCCGAGCGCACCGTCACCCCGCGCGGCGGCGACCCTCGGCCGTTGAGCGCCCGCGACGTCGCCGTCCTGGTGCGCAAGGGAGCGCAGGCCCTGGAGGTCCGCGACGCGCTGCTCGAGGCCGGCGTGCCCGTCGTGCTCACCGGGACGACGAGTGTGTTCGGCACGGCGGGCGCGCGCGACTGGCAGGTCCTGCTGGAGGCGCTGGAGCAGCCGCACCGCACCGGGCGGGTGCGTCGGCTGGCGCTGACGTCGCTCGTGGGCTGCACCGCGGCGGACGTCGACGCGGGCGGCGAGGCGGCGACGGACGCGCTCGCGCTGCAGGTCCGCGGCTGGGCGGAGCTGTTCGCTGCGCG
>JALYMN010000647.1 GCA_030773675.1 Actinomycetota bacterium | reverse complement strand
GCGCCCCGGCCGCCTCGCGCCGCGGCGAAGCCGCCGGTCCGCGGCGCGACGCTGCGCCTGCAGGCCGTGAGCGGGAGCAGCTGGGTCCGCGTGCAGGGCACCGGCGGCACGGTGTTCGAGGGCATGCTCCCCGCCGGCGCGCCGCCGCGGGAGTTCCGCGACGCCCGCGAGCTGCGCCTGCTGATCGGCAACGCCACGGCGGTGCGCGTGTCGTGCGGCGGCAGGCAGGTCCCGCCGTCCGGTGCCGCCGGCGAGGTGAGGCGCTTCACCTGCAGCGCGCAGGGGCTCGCCGCCGCCTGAGCGCCACCTACCCTGGACGGATGCCCGCCCGCCGCTCCGTCTCCGTGGTGACCCTCGGCTGCGCCCGCAACGAGGTCGACTCCGAGGAGCTCGCCGGGCGCCTGGACGCCGCCGGCTGGGCGCTCACCGACGAGTCCTCGGCCGACGTCCTCGTCGTCAACACCTGCGGCTTCGTGGAGAGCGCCAAGAAGGACTCCATCGACACGCTGCTCGCGGCCGCCGACGGCCCGGCCAAGGTCGTCGCGGTGGGCTGCCTCGCGGAGCGGTACGGCGAGCAGCTCGCCGCGCAGCTGCCGGAGGCCGACGCGGTGCTCGGCTTCGACTCCTACGCCGACCTGTCCACCCACCTGCAGGCGGTGCTGGACGGCGCACCCGTCCCCAGCCACATCCCCGGCGACCGCCGCCGGCTGCTTCCGGTCAGCCCGGTCGAGCGCGCCGCCGTCAAGCGGCCCGGCGACCCCTCGGTGGGCATCCCCGGGCACGCCGGCGGGCCGCAGGTGTTGCGCCGCCGGCTCGACGACAGCCCCGTCGCGCCGCTCAAGCTGGCCAGCGGCTGCGACCGGCGCTGCGCGTTCTGCGCGATCCCGAGCTTCCGCGGCGCCTTCGTGTCGCGGCGTCCGGCCGACGTCCTGGCCGAGGCGCGGTGGCTCGCCGAGCGCGGCGTGCGCGAGCTCGTCCTGGTGAGCGAGAACTCCACGTCGTACGGCAAGGACCTCGGCGACGTGCGGCTGCTGGAGTCGCTGCTGCCCACGCTCGCGCAGGTCGACGGCGTCGCGCGGGTGCGGCTGTCCTACCTCCAGCCGGCCGAGATGCGCCCGTCGCTGCTCGACGTGCTCACCGGCACGCCAGGCGTCGTCCCGTACTTCGACCTGTCGTTCCAGCACGCCTCGCCAACCCTGCTGCGCCGGATGCGCCGCTTCGGCGGCACCGACGCCTTCCTCGGGCTGCTCGACCAGGTGCGGGCGCGGGTGCCCGAGGCGGGCGTGCGCAGCAACGTCATCGTCGGGTTCCCCGGCGAGACCGAGGACGACGTCGCCCAGCTCGAGCGCTTCCTCGTGGCCGCGCGGCTCGACGTCGTCGGAGTGTTCGGCTACTCCGACGAGGACGGCACCGAGGCCGCCACCCTGCCCGGCCACCTTCCGCAGGACGTCGTTGACGAGCGGGTCGCCCGCCTGTCCGCGCTCGTCGAGGAGCTCAGCGCGCAGCGGGCCGAGGAGCGCGTCGGCGAGCGGGTCAGCGTGCTCGTCGAGTCCCCGGACGGCGAGGGGCGCGCGGCCCACCAGGCGCCGGAGGTCGACGGGTCGACGACCGTCCCCGGTGCGCAGGCGGGCAGCCTCGTCGAGGCCGTCGTGGTCGCCAGCGAGGGCGTCGACCTCGTCGCGGAGCGGCTGCCCGACCCCGCGGCGGCGTCCGCGCCCGAGCCGGTCCTCGTCCCCGCGTGAGCGCCGCGAGCCCGGCGCCGACGCTCAACATCGCCAACGCGCTCACCGTCCTGCGGCTGCTGCTCGTGCCGGTCTTCGCCGTCCTGCTGCTGCACGAGGGCGGCGCGAGCGACGCGGCGCGCTACGCGGCCTTCGTCGTGTTCCTCGCCGCCGCGCTCACCGACCGCGTCGACGGGCAGATCGCACGCAGCCGCGGTCTCGTCACCTCCTTCGGCAAGCTCGCCGACCCGATCGCCGACAAGGCGCTCACCGGCGCGGCGCTGGTCGGCCTGAGCCTGGTCGGCGAGCTGCCGTGGGTCGTCACGGGCGTCGTGCTGGCCCGCGAGCTCGGCGTGACGCTGCTGCGCTTCGTCGTGATCCGGCACGGCGTCATGGCCGCCAGCCGGGGCGGGAAGTGGAAGACCGTGCTGCAGGGCGTCGCGATCGGCGTCTACCTGCTGCCCCTGCAGGACGTGCTGGCCGAGCTGCGGGTCGCCACGATGGCGCTCGCCGTGGCGGTGACCCTGGTGACCGGGCTGGACTACGTCGCCCGGGCGGTGGTCCTGCGCCGCACCAGCGAGCGCACGGCCGCGCGCACCGCGGCCGCGACCAGGTAGGGAGCAGCGGTGGACGCGGCGGTCCTGGCGGTCGGCGACGAGCTGCTGCTCGGTGACATCGTCAACAGCAACGCGGCCTGGCTGGGTGAGCACCTGGCGGCGGTCGGCGCGCGCGTCGTGGCCTCCGCGATGGTCGGCGACGACGTGCAGCGGCTCGCGACCGCGCTGCGCCGGGCGCTCGAGGACGCCGAGGTCGTCGTCGTCACCGGGGGCCTCGGGCCGACGCTCGACGACCTGACCCGCGACGCGATCGCGCTCGTCGCCGACGTCCCGCTCGAGCGGTCGCCCGCGCTCGAGGACCAGCTGCGCGAGCGCTTCGCCGCGTTCGGCCACCCCATGCCCGAGGCCGTGCTGCGCCAGGCCGACGTGCCACGCGGCGCGCGAGTGCTCGACAACCCCGTCGGCACCGCCCCCGGACTGCGCGTGCAGGTGGGGGAGCGGATCGTGTACGCCGTCCCCGGCCCGCCGCACGAGATGCGCGCGGTCTGCGCGCAGGTGCTGCCCGAGGTCGCCGCCCGCTCCGGCGAGGTGCTCACCACCCGCACGCTGCACTGCGCCGGGATCGGCGAGTCCGCCGTCGCGGAGCGCGTGGAGGCCGCCGTCCGGGTGCCGGACGGCGTGCAGCTCGCCTACCTCGCCGGCGGCGGGGTCGTACGGGTGCGCTTCACCGGCACCGACCCCGGCGTGCTCGCGCCCCTCGTGGAGGCGTCGCTCGCCGCACTGGGCGACGCCGTGTGGGGGCGCGACGGCGACACCCTGCCGGGCGTCGTCCACGCGCTGCTGGCCGCGCGTTCCGCGACGGTCGCCGTCGCCGAGTCGCTGACGGGCGGGCTGGTCAGCGCCGCCCTGACGCAGCTGCCCGGGTCCTCGGCCGGCTTCCGCGGCGGCCTGCTGACCTACGCCACCGACACCAAGGCCTCGCTCGCCGGCGTCCCCGACGAGGTGCTGGCCGAGCACGGCGCGGTGTCCGAGGAGGCCGCCCGGGCGATGGCGGACGGGGTGCGCGCGCGCCTCGGCGCGACGTACGGCGTCGCGCTCACCGGCGTGGCCGGGCCGGAGGAGCAGGACGGTCGGCCGGTCGGCACGGTCCACGTCGCCGTGGCCGGGCCCGCGGGCACGCGGGTCCGCGCGGCCCGGCTGCCCGGCGACCGCGAGCGGGTGCGGCTGCTCGCCGTGACGCTCGCGCTCGACCTCCTCCGCCGGGTGCTGCAGGCACCCGACACGCCGTCGGCATGACACGTCCGCGGCCGGGAGCAGACGCGACACGCCCGGCGTTGTGCTGCCAGCGGACGGCGCCCACCCCGGGTGCCGGAGCCGCTCGGCCCGGGTACGGTGGCGGCCAGGTCCTGTTCCACCGCCACGACGTGGACGAGCCGAGGCGCAGCGGAGGAGGTGAGCGCAGTGGCAGTGCTCCGCACGCTCCTCGGTGACGCGCTGCGTGAGATCCGGCTGCGTCAGCACCGCACGCTGCGCGAGGTGAGCAGTTCGGCGCGGGTCAGCCTCGGGTACCTGTCCGAGGTCGAGCGCGGGCAGAAGGAGGCGTCCTCCGAGCTGCTCGCCAGCATCTGCCGGGCCCTCGGCGTGCGGCTGTCCGACGTGCTGCGCGAGGTGAGCGACACGCTGTCGGTCATCGAGCCCGACCCGGTGCCGGTGCCCGACACGATCGGCGCCGCCGCGCCGTCCCCGCTGCCGTCGAGCCGCCCGGCGTCCGTGCGCCACGGCGCGCCGGACGTCGTCGCCGCCGCCTGACCGTCCCAACCGCAGAGGCGCGCCGGACGTCGCCGCCGCCTGACCCGTCCGTCGCGGCACGCCGGTCGTGCCGCGGTCGGCCGGGAGAGGAGGTGCCCGGTGGCGCCCGGACCTGACAGGATGGGCCGGCGCGCCCCGACGGACTAGGAGCACCTCTCATGGCCAACCCCTTCGTCAAGGGCTGGAAGTACTTCCTGGCGCTGCTCTCGGGCAAGATCGACGAGCACGCCGACCCGAAGATCCAGATCCAGCAGGCGATCGAGGAGGCCCAGCGCCAGCACCAGGCGCTGACCCAGCAGGCCGCCGCGGTGATCGGCAACCAGCGGCAGCTGGAGATGAAGCTGGCCCGGCAGATGTCCGAGGTCGAGAAGCTGCAGTCCTCGGCCCGCCAGTCCCTGGTGCTCGCCGACCAGGCCCGCGCCGCCGGCGACGAGGCGAAGGCCCAGCAGTACGAGCAGACCGCGCAGGCGTTCGCGACGCAGCTGGTGTCGGCGGAGCACTCCATGGAGGACCTCAAGGGGCTGCACGACCAGGCGCTGCAGGCGGCGGAGCAGGCGAAGAAGGCCGTCGAGAACAACGCGATGGTGGTGCAGAGCAAGCTCGCGGAGCGCACCCAGCTGCTCAACCAGCTGGACCAGGCCAAGATGCAGGAGCAGGTGTCGGCGAGCCTGACGTCGATGTCGGAGCTCACGGCGTCCGGCAACACCCCGTCGCTCAACGAGGTGCGGGAGAAGATCGAGGCGCGCTACGCGCGGGCGCTCGGCTCGGCCGAGCTCGCGTCCAACAGCGTCGAGGGGCGCATGCTCGAGGTGCAGAAGTCGACCCTCGACATGGCGGGCGCCTCCCGGCTGGACCAGATCCGCGCGTCACTGGGCAGCAGCGGCCAGCTGTCGGCGCCGTCGGCCACGCCGTCGCTCACCAAGGGGACGGCCTCGACCGAGGGCACGGCGCAGGGCAGCGCCCAGGGCACCCCCGCGACCTAGGAGGCAGTCGGCGTGCAGGGCGGGTCGGTAGCGCGGCGGCTGCAGCGCGAGTCCCAGGCGGCGGAGCGGGCGCAGGCGCAGGCCGCCCGGCGCTACGCCAGGGCGGTCGCGCGGCGCGAGCGACTGCTCGCCCGGGCGCGCCGGCTGCTGCCGGTGTCCTCGCTGACCGCCGTGGGCTCGGGCACCGGTGCGGTGCTCGTCGACGTGGTGCTCAACAGCGACAGCGGCGGCCTGTGGGTGCTCAGCGCGGTGAGCGCGGCGGTCGCCGTCCGGGCGGCCCGCCGGTTGCGCCGTCCGCCGCCCGAGCCGACTCCACCGGCG
>JALYMN010000646.1 GCA_030773675.1 Actinomycetota bacterium | reverse complement strand
CCGACGCTGGCCCTGCTCGTCGCGCTGACCGGCATCGTCGCGACGATGCCCTACATCGCGCTGCAGCTGGTCGGCATCGAGGCCGTGCTCAAGGCGATGGGCGTCGAGGGCGAGCTGCCGATCGTCGTCGCGTTCGTCATCCTCGCGGCCTACACCTACAACTCCGGCTTGCGCGCGCCGGCGCTCATCGCCTTCGTCAAGGACACGCTGATCTACATCGTCGTGATCGCGGCGGTGATCGTCATCCCGGTCAAGCTGGGCGGCTGGGACGCGATCTTCGGCGCGGCCGAAGCGAAGTTCACCGCCTCGCCCAACCCCGGCGACGGGATCCTGCTCGGCAGCACGGGGCAGTTGCAGTACGCCACGCTCGCCTTCGGCTCGGCGCTGGCGCTGTTCCTCTACCCGCACTCGCTCACCGGCGTCTTCGCGGCGAACAGCCGCGACACGATCAAGCGGAACATGGCGGCGCTGCCGGCGTACAGCTTCGTGCTCGGGCTGCTGGCCCTGCTGGGCTACATGGCCATCGCCGCCGGCATCAAGCCCATCACCGGGGAGAACGGCCGACCCGACGGCAACACCGTCGTGCCGCTGCTGTTCGAGCAGCAGTTCCCGTCCTGGTTCGCGGGCATCGCCTTCGCCGCGATCGGCATCGGCGCGCTGGTGCCGGCGGCGATCATGTCCATCGCCGCGGCGAACCTCTGGACGCGCAACATCTACAAGGAGTACCTGAAGAAGGACGCGACGCCGAAGGAGGAGGCGCGCAGCAGCAAGCTCGCCTCCCTCGTGGTGAAGGTCGGCGCGCTGCTGGCGATCCTGCTCATCGACCCGCAGTTCTCGATCGACCTGCAGCTCATCGGCGGCGTGATCATGCTGCAGACGCTGCCGGCGGTGGCCATCGCGCTCTACACCCGGTGGCTGCACAGCACCGCGCTCATCGCCGGCTGGGCGACCGGCATGGCGGTCGGGTTCTGGGCGCTCTACCAGATCCCGCAGCGCGCGTTCGGGCCCGACGGCCAGGTGACGGTGCTCAAGGAGCACTTCGGCGGCAGCGGCCTGCCGCTCACCGAGCTCGGGTTCGACACGCCGATGACGATCTACGCCGGCATCGTGGCCCTCGCCGCGAACCTGCTCGTCGCCGTGCTCGGCACGCTGCTGCTGCGCGGGCGCGTCGCGGAGGGTCAGGACACCACGCGGCCAGAGGACTACACGGCCGAGCTGGGCGACCCGGGAGTGCGTCGGGACCTGCCGGAGCCGGTCTCGTCCACCTGAGCGGCACGCTGCGGGCCGGGCGCCGGTGCGGCCGGCCCGCAGCGGGAGCCCGAGCAGCGGCTACAGCACGCCGAACACGGCCAGCAGGACGACGGTCAGCACGATCGACACGAGCAGGCTGCCGAGGCAGCCGAGGCGGTTCGAGAAGAAGAAGAACACGTCGGCGCAATACCCGGGCGCGACCGGACTACGGCGCCGCAGCCTGTGGCCCGGCGCTCACCGCGGTCGCACATGCCCTGCAAGGTGCCCCCCGTGCACCGGCCGCCGAGGACCGAGGTGCGCCCCGTCCACCCGACGCGTGCGGGCGCACCTTGCCACTCGGGCTCGCGCCGGCTGGTCGAGGCTCAGGCGGCGGCGCGGACGAGGTCGGGCACGGTGGGCGCGCGCAGCGGGTGACCCGACCGGGCCTCCAGGCGCAGCGTCAGCACGTAGCCCACGAGCACGACGAGGTGCAGCAGGTAGATCCAGCCGAGCGTCGCGGCCGAGACGGCGAGGACGACGCTGCCGCCGAACGCGGGCCCGAGGTCGAGCGGCAGGCTGAGGAACAGCACGAACCCGAGGCAGGTGCCCGACAGCATCGAGCCGGTCGACAGGGCGGCCCACAGCAGCGCCCGGGCGCCGCAGCCGCCTCGCGCGATGCCGCGGTAGCTGAGCAGCAGGAACACGCTGATGACGCGCCAGCCGACGAGGAACGCGCAGTAGACCCCGAGCGCCCGGTCGAGCAGCCCGTCGCCGAGCGCGCGGGTGAGCCCGCGGCTGGCGGCCAGCCCGGCGAGCAGCAGCAGGGGGCTCACGGCGAGCAGCGCGAGCGAGGCGAGCCGCCGGCGCAGCCCACGGGCACCGGCGGGTGCCGCGTCCGACAGCCGGTCGAAGGCGCGCACCAGCCCCTCGCCGTACAGGCTCGCGGGCAGCAGGGCGGCCAGCGCCTGCGGCGCGCTGAGCCCCGCGCCCGCCGCGGCGAGCGCCCG
>JALYMN010000645.1 GCA_030773675.1 Actinomycetota bacterium | reverse complement strand
CCTGACTTTACAACTGTACTACCAACCGGTTGTAAGTAGGATGGAGGCGTGCCTGTTCCCTCGCCGCTGCCGGACCCGCTCGTTGCCCTCGTGGCCCACCGCTTCCGCGTACTGGGGGAACCGGCCCGGATCAAGCTGCTCGACGCCCTGCGGGACGGCCCGGTCGGCGTGAGCGACCTGGCAGCCCGGCTGGGCCTCACTCAGCAGAACGCTTCCAAGCACCTGGGGGTGCTCGCCGCTGCCGGGTTGGTGGACCGCACGCGCGCGGGCAACGCCGTGCTCTACGCCATCTGCGATCCCTCGGTCTTCACGCTCTGCGAGTTGGTCTGCGACGCGCTCCGTGACCGGGTCGCGGCGTTGCAAGCCGTGCTGCCGCGCTCGCCCCTGTCGGGCTGAGCGCGCGCAGCCTGCTGTTGCTGGGTCAGCAGCAGGAGCTGGTCGCCTCCGGTCCGGGGCTGCCAGAGGCAGTCCCGCAGCGGACGCCGCCGTCGGAGCCCTGGCCGGCAACGGCGAGCGTCTGTGGGCTGGTGCCGAACGTCTGGCTGTCCGCGAGCACGGTGTAGACCTCCCATCGCTCACCGCCAGGCCGTGCACCCACACCTTGTCCTGTGTGGCGAAGCAGCAGGGTCTGCCCCCGCTTCGGTTGACTCCTGACCCGCGGAGCAGTGCTTCGCTGGAAGGATCAGCTCGTGCCCAAGCCGTTCCCGGCGGAGTTCCGCCGTGACGTCATCGCGGTGGCTCGCAACAGCGACGCGCCGATGTCCCAGCTGGCTCGCGACTTCGGGATCTCCGTGTCGTGCTTGAAGAGGTGGTTGACGATCGCCGGCCGTGAAGACGGGCTCGGCGACCAGCCCGGCGGCGCTCGCCCGACCGGTCCGCCGGTGGCGGCGGGCAGTGCCGAGCAGCGGCTGCGGGAGCTGGAGAAGCGCAACCGCCAGCTCGAGCAGGAGAACGAGGGTGTGGTCAGTGCACTCCCGCAAACGCGGCCCGTCCCGCAAGCCCCGGCCCGCCGGTCCACGACGACCTCGTCACCCGGCAGTTCGCCGCGGCGCGACCGAACGAGCTGTGGCTGACTGACATCACCGAACACCCCACGGCTGAGGACCAGCTCTACCTCTGCGCGGCAAGGACGCCTGCTCCAACCGCATCGTCGGCTACTCGATGAGCGACCGGATGACCGCCGACCTGGCCGTTCGCGCGCTGCGCCACGCCGTCGCGCTCCGCGGCCCCGTCGGCACGGTGGTGCACTTCGACCGCGGCAGCCAGTTCCGCGCCCACGCCTACGTCCGCGCGCTCCGAGACGCGCAGCTGCACGGCTCCATGGGCCGCGTCGGCGCCTGCGCCGACAACGCCGCGATGGAGAGCTTCTTCAGCCTGCTGCAGAAGAACGTCTTCAACAGCCGCCCCTGGACTACCCGTGAGGACCTGGGCGCCGCCCATCGCGTACTGGATCGAGGCGACCTACCACCGCCGGCGCCGCCAAGATGGACTCGGCCGGCTCACTCCGGTCGAGTTCGAGACCCTCCATCAGACTGCCCACGCAGCCTGATCGGCCCCAAGTAGACGAGTCAACCAAACTCGGGGCAGACCCCCGCCATGCTGCTGAAGGTTCCACGGCGTTGGGTGTACGAGCGCGTGCAGCGTGGGGACCTGCCGTGCCAGGGTGGGGAGATACCTGCGGTTCAGGGCCAGCGATGTCTCGGCCCACATCGACTCCTGCTTCGCCTCGGGTGCCTAGCGTCCCGTCTCCATGCTGCGGGACGTGCCCACGGTCCCGAGCGCCTCCAGAACTAGTTCAGGGACACCGTCTGGGAGGCGGAGTGCTCCGCGTCGCCCTCCCGCCAGACGAGCCTGATCTGCACGGCATCAGCGATGCCGCTATAGACCATCGCGGGCCAGGAGAAGGACCCGCCGCCAGGGGCGAGGTCTGGGCCGGTGTCCTCAGCGAGGCCATGCAGCTGCGGCGCATGACCTTCCCCGATCGGCTCCATGGTCAGGCGCACCTGCTCGCGAGGACGTCACCGTTGTTCACCACGACCAAGCGCTCACCCGTCCGCCGCATCCGCACCCGGCCCTTGGCGTTGGAGCTCGGCTCCGTCCTGTACCTGTACTCCGCCACAAGGCGCGCACCTGCGACGCGCCGACTGCCGGCATCCCGATGCTGACCGGCATGGGCCTCCACGTCGAACTCAACCGCCTTCAGGACCTGGTCCCGCAGCGCCTGCTCAGACGCGAAGCTGCCGTACAAGCCCATACTCCTCATCGAGTCCTTGAACTCGTCGAGCGCGGCAAGTTGGCTGCGGTCGTGGTCACGCGCCAGCGACATGGTGCTGAAGTAGACGTGCACCGGCTTGCCGGCGTCCCTGCTGCGCTTGAGCTCCTCGACGGTCCCCGACACCTCCCTAGACGTGGCGCCACCGAGGGTCGCAACGAACAGGACGAAGACGATGTCTGCCTCGTCGACCAGCTGTGTGTTGATCACGCTCTGCCCGTCCCGCCGCCCAGGACGGGCACAGCGTGCGTCTCCCATCTGCGGGGAGCAATGATCAGAACCTGTGGATGGCTCTCGGCGAGGTGACGCGAAGGGGCGCACCTTCCCGAGGATGATCTGAAGCCCATTCGTTCTGATCAGGACCGGCGTTGGCGCGCTGGTTCGGG
>JALYMN010000644.1 GCA_030773675.1 Actinomycetota bacterium | reverse complement strand
CATGGAGCTCGGCGTGTTCCGCACCTGGGTGAAGTACATCGAGCGGGGCGAGTTCCCCGACGTGCGGCGGCACTTCTCCGTCATGCGCTGCAACCACTGCACGGACGCCCCGTGCGTCGAGATCTGCCCCGTCGAGGCGCTCTACAAGCGCGAGGACGGAATCGTCGACTTCGACACGGACCGGTGCATCGGCTGCAAGGCCTGCCTGAACGGGTGTCCCTACGACGCGCTGTACATCGACCCCACGTCGCACACCGCCCAGAAGTGCAACTTCTGCGCGCACCGGGTGGAGGTCGACCTCAAGCCCGCGTGCGAGGTCGTCTGCCCGGCCGACGCCATCATCTCCGGCGACACGCACGACCCGGACTCGGAGATCAGCCGCCTCATCGCCAGCATCCCCACCTCGCAGCGCGCCCCCGAGCAGCACACGGGGCCGAACGTCTTCTACATCGGAGCCGACGAGGCCGCGCTGAACCCGCTCGCCTCCGCCGGCGATGGGTCCTACATGTGGACGGAGATGAACCCCGAGGACCACCAGAAGCGGGCGCCGCTGCTCGACGAGGCCAAGGCGGTCACCCGGGCCGACATCGCGCACCCCACGCCCTGGGGCTGGAAGGTGTCGAGCTACTTCCTCTCGAAGGGCATCGCGGCCGGCGCCATGATGCTCGCCGCGCTGCTGCTCATGCTCGGCCCTGAGGACTCCCCGCTGGCCGACGTCGTGCCCGGCCTGCTCGCGCTCGTCGGCATCGCCGTCACCGGGCTCTTCCTGGTCTGGGACCTCAAGCAGCCCAAGCGCTTCTGGTACCTGTTCCGCTACCCGCAGTGGCGCTCGTGGCTCGCCCTGGGGGCGCAGTGCATCAACGCCGCCGCGCTCGCGGCCTTGGTCTTCACCGTCGCCGCGGTGTTCGGCTGGGACGGGCTGCGCGACGTGATGCGCTGGGTCATGATCCCCACCGGGTTCCTGCTCGCCGGCTACACCGCCTTCCTCTTCAACCAGTGCGAGGGGCGCGACCTGTGGCAGAGCCCGCTTCTGCTGCCCCACACGGTGGTCAACGCGCTCGTCGCGGGCGCGAGCGCGCTCGGCATCGTCGCCCTGCTCACCGACGAGCCCCCGGCGCTCACGGAGGCGCTGACCTGGGTGCTCATCGGCACCCTCGCGCTCAGCGCCGGGCTCATCACGCTCGACGTCTTCGGCAAGCACCCGACCCATCAGGCGGATCGGGCGGCTCAGAACCTGCGCAAGGACCTGTTCGCCCGGCGCTTCTGGATCGGCGGGATCGCCGTCGGCATCGTCGTCCCGCTCGTGCTCGCGGCGATCTCCGTCGCCGCCGGGGTCGTTTCGCTGCTCGCGGTCGCGGGCCTGTTCGCGCTGGTCGGCCTGTGGTTCTACGAGGACGCCTGGGTCCGCGCCGGCCAGAGCGTGCCGCTTAGCTAGGAGAGAGGGACATGGCATCAGGAATTGATCGCAAGGGGGCTCGGCGGCCCAACTACGGCTACCGGGACAAGCTGCTGCGCCAGGGCCCGCCCATCGAGCAGTGGGACAGCTGGACGGAGTACGACGCGAAGGCGTGGCCCCGCAAGGTCGCGAAGGAGTACACGCTCGTCCCCACCGTCTGCTTCAACTGCGAAGCGGCCTGCGGGCTCGTCGCCTACGTGGACAAGGAGACGTTCGACGTCCACAAGCTCGACGTCCACCCGTACCACCCCAACAGCCGCGGCCACAACTGCGCCAAGGGCCCGGCGACGATCAACCAGATCAAGGACCCCGAGCGCATCCTGCACCCCATGCGCCGCAAGGGCCCCCGCGGGTCGGGCGAGTGGGAGCGGGTCAGCTGGGACCACGTGGTCGACACCTTCGCCGAGCGCATGCACAACGCCTTCGCGGCGGGTCGGCCCAACGACGTCTGCTACTTCGTCGGGCGCCCGGGCGAGGACGGCTTCGCCGACCGCTTCCTGGAGACGTGGGGCGCCGACGGTCACAACTCGCACACGAACGTCTGCTCCTCGGGTGGGCGCGCCGGCTACGGCTTCTGGCAGGGCACGGACCGCCCCTCGCCCGACTACGCCAACGCCAAGTTCGTCCTGCTGTGCTCGGCGCACTTCGAGTCCGGCCACTACTTCAACCCCCATGCCCAGCGCCTGGTCGAGGCCCAGCAGCGGGGGGCGAAGATCGCGGTCATCGACCCCCGGCTGTCGAACACCGCCTCGCGCGCGGACTACTGGCTGCCGACCTGGCCGGGCACGGAGGGCGCGCTGCTGCTCGCCATCGCGCGCGTGCTGCTCGAGGAGGGCCGCTTCGACCGCGACTTCGTCCGTCGCTGGGTGAACTGGAAGACGTACCTGAGCCATCGGGCGCCGACGGCCGAGGCGACCTTCGACAACTTCGTGCGCGAGCTCAAGCGCGAGTACGCGCAGTACACGCCCGAGTTCGCCGAGCGCGAGACGGGGGTGCCCGCCGAGACCGTCGTCCAGGTCGCCCGCGAGATCGCGGCGGCGGCGCCCGCCTTCTCCTCCCACATCTGGCGCGCGGCGGCCGCCGGCAACCTGCACGGCTGGCAGATCACGCGGGCGATGTGGCTGCTCAACGTGCTCACCGGGTCGGTGGGGACGCCGGGGGGTGTCTCGCCGAACGCCTGGAACAAGTTCATCCCCAAGCCCTGGCGCAAGCCCGGCGCCAACAGCGTGTGGAACGACCTCTCGTGGCCGCGCGAGTACCCCATCGCGCACAACGAGATGAGCTTCCTCTACCCGCATTTCCTGCACGACGGACGCGGGCGCCAGGACGTGCTGTTCACCCGGGTGCTCAACCCCGTCTGGACGTTCCCCGACGGCTACAGCTGGCTGCGGGCGCTGCGCGACGAGGACAAGGTCGGCCTGCACG
>JALYMN010000643.1 GCA_030773675.1 Actinomycetota bacterium | reverse complement strand
GCTCGGCCCGCGGCGGGTGCGGCGCGAGCCGGGCCCGGGCCAGGACGGCGGAGACGCCGAACGTCGCGGCGTTGATGAGCAGGCAGCCCTGCACGGACGTCGCGGCGATGAGCAGGCCGCCGCCGAGCGACCCGACCAGCAGCGAGGCCTGGTGCAGCGCGCTGGCGAGCGCGTTGCCGACGGGGTACTGGTCGTCGTCGAGGACGGCGCGGGTGACGACGGCGCGGGCGGCGTCGTAGGGCACCTCGAACAGGGTCACGAGGCCGAGCAGGGCCAGCAGGACGGGGATCGGCAGGCCGGGCACGAGCATGGCCAGCACGAGCGGAAGCCGGGCGAGGTCGCAGGCCACCAGGACGGTGCGGCGGGGGAGCCGGTCGACGAACGTGGCGAGCGGTGCCGCGCACAGGTGCGGCAGGAAGGTCAGCGCGAAGACGCTCGCCGACAGCAGCGGCGAGCCGGAGCGGTCGTAGACGAGGACGGCGAGGGCGACGGCGGCCGCGCGGTCGCCGAGCAGCGACAGCACCTGGGCGGAGAACACGGCCCGGAACTCCCGGACGGCGAGCACCTCGCCGTACGGGACCGCGCGCCCGCCGGCCGTGACCGGACCTTGAGCGCTCAACGGGGACCTCGAGACCTCGACCGACAGGACAGCCTGAGCAGCCATCGGCACGCCGCGCGGACTCCTTGATGCCCGGTCCGGGAGTGCGACGCCTGCCGGCCGTCGGGCTCCGGCTGCCGGGCCTTGCGCGACGTCCGCTGCAGGTCGGCCGCCGCGGCGGCGTTCGGTCCCTCCCGCGGCCGGTCGGCCTCGTGCGGATCGTCCTCCGACGGCCCCGTCTCGGGACGGGTTGCCAGGCGGCCAGCCGGAGGGCTTGCGATGGGGTGCGCCGAGTGCTCGGCTGCTGCAGACTGCGCCCGTCCAGCCCATCTCGTTGCGGAGGCACTCATGTTCCGGACCCTCGCGCTGCTCACCAGCGGCACCCTCGCTCTCGGCGGCGTACTCGTGGGCGTCTCGCCCGCTGCCGCGACCGACGGTGGTCGGCCCCTCAGCGCCAGGCTGACCGGGGCGGCGGAGGTCCCGGTGCCGGGCGACCCCGACGGACGGGGCACCGCCTCCCTGCGGCTGAACCCCGGCCAGGGCGAGATCTGCGTCGAGCTGTCGGTGCAGGACATCGACCCGGCCCGGGCCGCCCACATCCACCTCGGTACGGCTGGCGTCGCCGGGCCGGTCGTGGTCCCGCTGCCGGCGCCCACCTCGGGCAGCAGCGCGGCGTGCCTGGACGTGGACCGCGACCTGGCGCTCGCGATCATCCGGTCCCCCGAGGACTACTACGTCAACGTGCACAACGCGGCGTTCCCGGCTGGCGCGCTGCGCGGGCAGCTCGGCACGTAGGCGACGTGGCGGGTGTACGGACGGCCGTCGTGGACTCCGCTGCACCGCAGTCGCCTGGATCAGGGTCTCCGGCTCGGGCGCGGCGAACACGTCGATCAGGACGTGCAGCGGACTGGTCGACATGTCCGTGGACGGCCGACGCCCGGCCCCTCGAGGGGACCGGACAGCCCCCTTCTGGCACCTCCGGAACTGTCCGTGAAGGACTCAGTCCGCGTCGTACGAGCGTTGGCGCTCGTCGCTGCGGACGCGTCGTTTGCTCTTGACGACGCGGGACCGCTGCTGAGTGGCCCAGTAGGTAGCCCCGGTCGGGCGGGGCGACACGGTTGGCGCGCGAGGACGCTCAGCGGGCGAGCAGCTCGACGGCGGAGACGGCCGTGTAGTCGTGCTCCGCATCGTCGTTGCCGGTGCCGGTGATCTCGAGTTCGACGACGTCGGTCTCGACCGGTCGGGGCAGGTCGCTCCGGACGAGCGCGCGGGTCGGCTGCCGGATCGACTGCTCGAGCACGGTGTCGCCGACCCGCCACCGCACGCTGGTCACAGTGCGGTGCAGCGGAAAGCGGTCCAGGTCGTCCTCGCGCTTGTCGTAGCCGGGCACGAGCCCGACGGACGTCACGGTGACGGGCCGCGCGAGGTGGAGGACCACGCGTTGCCCGACCGCGGACCCGTGGCAGAGCCACGCGGTGGCGCGTTCGTCGTCCAGCAGGTTCTCCGGCCCGTAGGGGACCAACCTGCCGTCCTCGTCGGATCTGCTCGTCGCCTGGCAGGTCGCCTCCGCCGACACCACGGCGACGGGGCGGGGCGCGCGTGGCGCCGGGCTCGACGGTGCCTGCGTGGGTTCGTCGAGGCGCGGGTCGGTCTCCTCCCCCGTCGAGGGCGACGGACTCGGCGAGGCGGGTCCGGACGGGGACGGCGACGGGGACGGCGACGGGGACGGCCTGCGGGAGGGCAGGGGCGGCAGAAGCACGTCGACGTCCGGCGCCGAGCCCGCCTGGCCGACGCCCGCCTTCGTGCCTGGAGGCGGGGTGACGGCGCCGCTGCCCTCGAACAGCCCTGCAGCACGAGCACGGCGGCGACGAGGCAGACCGCGGCTGCCGCGACAGCCCCCGCCGTCAGCACGCCTCGGCGGGCCGGCGGCGCCCAGGCCGATGCGCGAACGCTGCCACTGCTGAGGACTGCCGCGGGCTACGCATCGCCATGGGTATGTGCAGGAA
>JALYMN010000642.1 GCA_030773675.1 Actinomycetota bacterium | reverse complement strand
CTCCTGCTGTCCACCGCCGACACCGACCTGCTCGCCGCCCGGGCCGTCGACGACCCGGCCCTGCCGCTCCGCCTGGCCAACCCCGCCCGGCTCGACGGACCGGTCATCCTGGACGGCGTCGCGCTCGTCGTGGTCCGGCTGCTCGGCGGGCGGCGGGCCTGGGACGGGCTCGACGCGCTGCTCGCCGACGCCGCGACGCGGCGCGTGCCGGTCGTGGCGCTCGGCGGCGAGGGCAGCGTCGACGCCGAGCTCACCACCCTGTCGACGGTGCCGCCGGGCGTCGTCGCCGACGCGGCGGCGTACCTGCGCGAGGGCGGGACGGCCAACCTGCGCGAGCTGGTCGCGTTCCTGTCCGACACCGTGCTGCTCACCGGGCACGGGTTCGCGCCCCCGGCGACGCTGCCGCTGCACGGCGTGCACGGGCGCCGGCCGCTGGACCCGACCCGTCCCACGGTCGGCGTGGTCTTCTACCGGGCGCACGCCCTGTCGGGCAACACGGCGTTCGTCGACGTGCTCTGCGACGCCGTCGAGGCGCGCGGGGCCAACGCGCTGCCGGTGTACGTCGGCTCGCTCCGGCCAGACGCCGACGGCCGGGTCGGCGCGGTCGAGGAGCTGCTCACCGGCCGGGTCGACGCGCTCGTCGTCACCGTGCTCGCGGGGGGCGGCAGCGGCGCCGCCGACGCCGAGGGCTGGGACGCGCGGGCGCTCGCCGCGCTCGACGTCCCGGTGCTGCAGGGGCTGTGCGTGACCAGCAGCCGCGCCGCGTGGGAGGCCTCCGACGCCGGGCTCGCGCCGATCGACGCGGCCATGCAGGTGGCCATCCCCGAGTTCGACGGGCGGCTGGTCGGCCCGCCGTTCTCGTTCAAGGAGGAGGGCCCGGACGGCGTCCCGACGTACGTCGCCGACCCCGAGCGGGCCGCCCGGGTGGCGGGGGTCGCGGTGGCGCACGCCCGCCTGCGCTCGGTGCCCCCGGCCGACAAGAAGATCGCCCTGGTGCTCTCCAGCTACCCGACCAAGCACAGCCGGGTCGGCAACGCCGTCGGCCTCGACACCCCGGCGTCCGCGGTGCGGCTGCTGCAGGCGCTGCGCGACACGGGCCACACGGTCGGCGACCCCGTGGGAGGCGGGACGGGCAGCACGTTCCCCGAGGACGGCGACGAGCTCATCCACACGCTCATCGCCGCCGGCGGGCACGACGTCGAGTGGCTCACCGAGGAGCAGCTGCGCGCAGCGGTGGCCCGCGTGCCGCTCGCGGACTACGAGGACTGGTTCGCGACGCTGCCCGAGGACCTGCGCGAGCGGATGGTCGCGCACTGGGGCCCGCCGCCGGGGTCGCTCTACGTCGACGACGGGCAGATCGTGCTGGCCGCGCTGCAGTACGGCAACGTCGTCCTGATGATCCAGCCGCCCCGCGGCTTCGGGGAGAACCCGATCGCGATCTACCACGACCCCGACCTGCCGCCGTCGCACCACTACCTGGCCGCGTACCGCTGGCTCGAGTCCTCCTTCGGGGCGCACGCGGTGGTGCACGTCGGCAAGCACGGCACGCTCGAGTGGCTGCCCGGCAAGGGGCTCGGCCTGTCGGCGTCCTGCGCCCCGGACGCCGTGCTCGGCGACCTGCCGCTGTTCTACCCGTTCATCGTCAACGACCCGGGGGAGGGGACGCAGGCCAAGCGGCGCGCGCACGCCACGGTGGTCGACCACCTCGTGCCGCCGATGGCGCGGGCGGAGTCCTACGACGAGACGGCGCAGCTCGAGCAGCTGCTCGACGAGTACGCGCAGGTGCAGGCGCTCGACCCGGCCAAGCTGCCGGCGCTGCGCGCGCAGATCTGGGAGCTCGTGACGGCGGCGCAGCTGCACCGCGACCTGCACGTCGAGGCCGCGCCCGCTGACGAGGAGTTCGACGACTTCCTGCTGCACGTCGACGGCTACCTGTGCGAGGTCAAGGACGTCCTCATCCGCGACGGGCTGCACGTGCTGGGGCAGCCGCCGTCCGGCCCGGCGCTCGTCGACCTCGTGCTCGGCGTGCTGCGCGCGGAGCAGACCTGGGGCGGAGAGACGGGCGCGCTGCCAGGGTTGCGCCGGGCGCTGGCCGCCGAGCACGGTCTCGTCGAGGACGGCAGCACCGCCGCGACGGACCGGCTCGAGGAGCTCGCCCGCGGCCTGGTCGAGGCGCTGGCGGACGCCGGCTGGGACCCGGCCGCGGTCGACGGGCTGTCCGCGGACGCCGCCGTCCGGGCCGTGCTGCGCTTCGCCTGCACCGAGGTGGTGCCGCGGCTCGCCCGTACGACGGACGAGCTCGACCACCTCCTGCACGGCCTCGCCGGCGGGTTCGTCCCCGCCGGGCCGTCCGGCTCGCCGACCCGCGGGCTCGTCGGGGTGCTGCCGACCGGGCGCAACTTCTACAGCGTCGACCCCAAGGCGATCCCGTCGCGCAGCGCCTGGGCGGTCGGGCAGGCGCTCGGCGACTCGCTGCTGGAGCGCTACCGCGCCGACCACGACGGCGAGCACTGCGCCTCGGTCGGGCTGGTCGTGTGGGGCACCAGCGCCATGCGCACCTCCGGCGACGACATCGCCGAGGCGCTCTGGCTGCTCGGGGTCCGCCCGGTCTGGGACGCCGCCTCACGTCGCGTCACCGATCTGGAGCTGGTGCCGCGCGCGGAGCTGGGCCGGCCGCGCGTGGACGTCACGCTGCGGATCAGCGGCTTCTTCCGCGACGCCTTCCCCCACGTCGTCGCGCTGCTGGACGACGCGGTGCAGCTGGCGGCGTCCGCCAGCGACGAGGAGGACAACGCGCTGGCCCGGCACGTCGCGGCCGACGTGGCTGCGGGCGCCGACGTCCGCGCCGCCACCGCGCGGATCTTCGGTAGCAAGCCTGCCGCGTACGGCGCCGGCCTGCTGCCGCTCATCGACAGCCGCGACTGGAAGACCGACGCCGACCTCGCCGAGGTGTGGGCCGTCTGGGGCGGCTACGCATACGGCCGCGGGCTCGACGGCGCGGCGGCGCGCGCGGACATGGAGCGCGTCTACACCCGCGTCCAGGTGGCGGCGAAGAACCAGGACACCCGGGAGCACGATCTCGTCGACTCCGACGACTACTTCCAGTACCACGGCGGGATGGTCGCGGCGGTGCGCGCGCTGACCGGCGCCTCGCCCGAGGCCTACGTCGGCGACAGCGCCGTGCCGGACAGCGTGCGCACCCGCACGCTGGGCGAGGAGACCGCGCGGGTCTTCCGGGCGCGCGTGGTCAACCCGCGCTGGATGGCGGCGATGCGGCGGCACGGCTACAAGGGCGCGTTCGAGATGGCGGCCACGGTCGACTACCTGTTCGGCTACGACGCCACGGCGGGCGTGGTCGAGGACTGGATGTACGAGAAGGTCACGAGCGCGTACGTCTTCGACGAGCAGAACCGCGCGTTCATGCAGCAGAGCAACCCGTGGGCGCTGCGCGGGATCGCGGAGCGGCTGCTCGAGGCGGCCGAGCGCGGGCTGTGGGAGAGCCCGTCGCCCGAGGCCCTCGAGGGACTGACGTCGACGTACCTCCAGCTCGAGGGCGACCTGGAGGGCGGCGCCGACGACGGTGGGGACGAGGGGTGAGCGGGACGCTGGTCCTGTCGTGCGGCGGGTACCGCTCGGGGTCGACGCTCGCCTACAACCTGCTCGGGGGGGTGGGCGGAGGCGGCGGGCGTCGGCCGGCGGGTGGGCTATCTCGAGCCCGAGCAGGTGCCGCTGCTCGACGGGCTGCACTCGGTGCTGGACGCCCTGGGTGTCGCCGTCGGCAAGGCCCACCACTCGCCGGGCCAGCCGGCCGGTGGCGACTGGACCGCGCTGCTCGCGGCCGGACGGCTGCTGCCCGTGATGACCCTGCGCGACCCGCATGACGTGGTGGCCTCGTTTGCGCGGACCTACGGGCAGACCCCCGACGAGGTGCTCACCTCGCGCCGGTGGGCGCTGAACCTCGGCAACGTGCACTGGTGGCTGGACGTCGGCGCGCTGCCGGTCGCCTACGTCCTGCTGCGCGCGGACCCGGCGCGGGTCGTGGCCGACGTGGCCGCCCGGCTCGGCCTCGCGGTGGACCCGCGGCACCTGGCGTCCGTTGTCGAGGCGGGGGCACCGCCGGAGGGGGAGGGCGTCCTGTCGAACGAGCACGACCCGCGCACGCTGCTGCACGGCGGTCACGTGGCCACGCCGGAGGGTCGCGCGTGGCGCGACTGGCCGACGGACGTTCTGGCTCACGTGGACGAGGCCGCCGCGGCGCTGGCGAGCTGCCGGGCCTCGGTGGTGCACCTGTCGGTCTCCACGAGCCGGTAGTCGCCGAGCGCCGAGCGCAGAAGGGCAGGACGGCACGGCACGGCAGGCCGGCACGGCAGGACGCGACCTCACGTGCACTCGCGGCACGCCTCGCTGCTGCGGCGCCGCTCCTCAGAAGGGCGGCGGGCACGACGGGGGCTCCTCGTCGCGACGCAGCGGACGCAGCAGCTCGGACTCGACGGCGGCGAGTACGGTCGGGTCGGGCAGCTCGGCATCGTCGAGGTCCGGCGGCGGCTCGTCCCAGTGGTCGACCTCGACGACCTGCCCCGCATGGCTGAACCAGAGCGTGCTCGTCGGGGTGCGCAGAGCGGTCCAGCCGCGGTGCTTGAGCAGGTGGGTCCGGCGGGCCCGTGCGGTGAGGTTCCACGCGGCGGTCGGGCCCTCGGAGTAGGCGACGTCGTGGTCGAGGTCGGCCCGGGCCGCGGGGACCGGAGCGCCGGTGGGTCCGTCGCAGAAGCGGTCGCGCAGCCGGGCGAACTCGTCCAGAGCCGGGCTGGGGTCGTGCCGCGGCTCCTGCTGCCAGGTCTTGGTCGTGATGTCGTAGGGGAACAGCACCATCCGGCGCAACGCCTCGACGGCACCGGACGCCGTGGGGTCGGGGCGCACGACGCGGTCGGCGGCGTCGACGAGCCGGCCGGTGGCGCTGACGCAGAGCTGCCGGAGCTCGGCCCGGGGCAGCAGCTGCCGGCACTGCGGCGCGCTGATCCACCCGTAGCCATCCAGCCAGCCGGGCTCGTCGGACAGGCCGAGCGCCGTAGTGACCGGCACGGTGACGTCCAGCCGGACCGGACGGCTGTAGCGGCGGTCGGTCCACCACGCGGGGGTGGTCGGGTTGGGCAAGCCGTCGGTGCAGTCGGCCGGCGCGCACGTGCTCGCTGCCGACGTCGACGCGCCGGCCGCCGTGCCGGCGGCGCCGGGC
>JALYMN010000641.1 GCA_030773675.1 Actinomycetota bacterium | reverse complement strand
CGCACCATGTCCGCCATCGGCGGCTAGACCGCGCGGCGCCGCCAGGCCAGGCGGCGAGGGCGCCATCCGCCGGACGATCGGCCCGCCCCGGCGAGCCAGCGCTTATCTTCCGGCGCTCAAGGCCGACGCTGGGGAGGACTCGACGCGGAGGCGGCGAGGGCGCCCCGGGACGTGCGCGCCGTCTTCACCGGCGAGGACCTCGCCGACCTCCAGGCGCCGCTGCCCATGGCCTGGGTCCCCCCCGGAGTCGACGTGAACAACCCCGAGCACTGGCCGCTGGCCCGCGGCGAGGTCAACCACGTCGGCGAGGCGGTGGCGATCGTGCTCGGGGAGAGCAAGTACGCCGTCACCGACGCCGCCGAGGAGGTCGTCGTCGAGTACGAGTCGCTGCCCGTGGTGACCGACCCGGCGGCCGCGCTGCAGGAGGGCGCGCCGCTCGTCCACGAGGCGCTGGGCACGAACCGGGTCATGGACTGGGGGCTGGGCACGGAGGACATCGACGCCGCGCTCGCCGAGGCCGACGTCGTCGTGGAGCGCGAGGTGGTCAACCACCGCATCGCCGGTGCCCCATTGAGCCCCGCGGGGTGCTCGCGGACTACCGCGCAGGCGAGCTCACCCTCTACACGTCGACGCAGGTGCCGCACTTCGTGCGGCTGTTCCTCGCCCTCCAGCTCAGGATCAGCGAGGAGCGCATCCGGGTCGTCGCCCCGGACGTCGGCGGCGGCTTCGGCACGAAACTGCAGATGTACGGCGAGGAGACGCTGCTCGCGTGGTGCTCGCGCAAGCTCGAGACCCCCGTGAAGTGGATCGAGACGCGCTCGGAGAACATGCTCGTCACCCACCACGGGCGCGACCAGGTGGCGACGCTGCGGATCGGGGCCAGGCGCGACGGGACGATCACCGCCATCCACGCCCGGATCGTGGCCGACATGGGCGCCTACCTCATGCTCCTCACCCCGACCATCCCCTGCCTCGGGGCGTTCGTCATGAGCGGCGTCTACCGGGTGCCCGCGGTGCGCACGGACATCACCGGCGTGCTCACGAACAAGTTCGCCACGGATGCCATCCGCGGCGCGGGCAGGCCCGAGGCGACGCACATGATCGAGGTCTGCGTCGACCAGCTCGCCGCCGAGCTCGGGATGGACCCGGTGGAGATCCGCCGCAAGAACTTCATCCCGCCGACGCCTTCCCCTACGCGTCCGCCGCCGGGGTGAACTACGACTCGGGCAACTACGAGGCGGCGCTCGACAAGCTGCTCGCGCACTTCGACCTCGAGGGCTTCCGGCGCGAGCAGGCCGAGCTGCGAGAGCGCGGCGTCTTCCGGGGCGTCGGCCTGTGCACCTACACCGAGATCTGCCGCCTCGCCCCCTCGCGCATCACGGGACCGAGCGGGTTCGGCCTGCAGAGCGGCCTGTGGGAGTCCGCCCTCGTGCGCGTGCACCTCTCGGGGACGGTCACGGCCTACTCGGGCACCTCGCCCCACGGCCAGGGCCTCGACACGGGCTTCGCCCAGATCGTGGCCGACCGCCTCGGCGTGACCCCCGACCAGGTCGAGGCCATCCACGGCGACACGGCGACACGGCGACGGGGCCGCAGGGCCTCGGCACCTACGGCTCGCACTCGCTGTCGGTGGGCGGCGTCTCCCTCGCCCACGCCGCGGACAAGGTGGCCACGAAGGCCAAGGCGATCGTCGCCCATCAGCTCGAGGCGGCCCCCGAGGACGTCGAGCTGCGCGAGGGCCGCTTCTCCGTGAAGGGCTCGCCGGACAAGGGGATGACGATGGCCGAGGTGGCCGGCGCCGCGTACATCCCCGAGAACCTGCCCGAGGGCATGGAGCCGGGGCTCGAGGAGACGATGTTCTACGACCCGGCGAACTTCGTCTTCCCGTTCGGCTCCCACGCGGCGATCGTCGACGTCGACGCGGAGACGGGCAAGGTCCAGGTCGTGCGCTACCTCGCGGTGGACGACTGCGGCCCGGCCATCAACCCCATGCTCATCGACGGCCAGGTCCACGGCGGCATCACGCAGGCCATCGGCCAGGCCCTCTACGAGCACATCGAGTACGACGAGAACGGCCAGCTCGTGACGGGCACCTTCGTCGACTACGCCCTGCCCAGCGCGATGGAGGTCCCCACATTCGAGACGGACCGCACGGAGACGCCGTCGCCCTCGAACTCCCTGGGGGTCAAGGGCGTGGGCGAGGCGGGCACGATCGCGGGGACCGCGGCGGTCACCAACGCGGTGATCGACGCCCTGCGCCCGCTCGGCGTGACCGACCTGAACATGCCGCTGACCCCGGTGCGGGTGTGGACGGCCATCGAGGAGGCGAAGGGGGTGCGGGCGTGATCCCCGCCGAGTTCGACTACGTGGCGCCCGACTCGCTCGAGGGCGCCATCCGCGCCCTCGAGGAGGGCGGCGAGGACGCGAAGCTCCTGGCCGGCGGGCACTCGCTCATCCCGCTCATGAAGCTGCGCCTCGCGTTCCCCACCCTGCTCGTCGACCTGCGCCGGGTGCCGGGACTGCACGGCATCCAGCGCGACGACGGGACCGTGCGCATCGGGGCCATGACGCCCACACCGAGCTCGAGCACACGCCCGAGCTCGGGCTGGCCGCGCGGGTCGCGGGCACGATCGCCGACCCGCAGGTGCGCCACCGGGGCACGATCGGCGGCACCCTCGCCCACGGCGACCCCGCGTCGGACCTGCCCGCGGTCCTGCTCGTCACGGACGGCGCGGTCACCCTGCAGGGCTCGGGCGGCCAGCGCCAGGTGGCGGCGGCCGACCTGTTCCAGGACTACCTGGAGACCGCCGTGCGGCCCGGCGAGGTCCTCACGGAGGTCCACCTGGGTGCCATGGAGGGCTACGGTTCTCCTACCAGAAGTTCAACCGCCGCCAGGAGGACTGGGCGATGGTCGCCGTGTCGGCGCTCGTGCGGGCCCGCGACGGCGTGTGCGAGGACGTCCGCGTCGGGCTGACCCACATGAGCTCCGTGCCCCTGCGGGCCACCGGGGTGGAGGAGGCGCTGCGCGGCCAGCCGCTCGACGCGGCGCGCATCGCGCAGGCGGCGGAGGCCGCCGCGGAGGGCACGGAGCCGCCCGGCGACCTCAACGCGACGCCCGAGTACAAGCGCCACCTGGCCCGGGTGCTCTGCCGGCGTGCGCTCACGGAGGCCGCGGGCCTGTAGTGGGACCCTCGTGAGGGGGCGCCTCGGGTCGATCGAGGCGACAGCGCAGGCGCTCGCCAGCCAGGGTTACGTCGCCGATCGCGCGCTCGCGCTCGCGATGCACCTCGCCGTCGTCCTCGAGC
>JALYMN010000640.1 GCA_030773675.1 Actinomycetota bacterium | reverse complement strand
CGGCCTCCGGCTCGAGGTAGGGCAGCCCGTACACCGCGACCGGGCCGTGCCCGTCCGACAGCAGCACGGGGACAGCGCACTCCTGCGGGCGGGTGCGGACGTGGACGCCTGCGACGTCGAGCAGCCGCGAGCCCACGCCCAGCCGGCTCGCCGAGTCGTGGTTGCCGCTCGTCACGACCACGCGCGCGCCGGCCTCGGTCAGCCGCACCAGCGCGTCGTCGTACAGGGCGACGGCGTCGAGCGACGGCACCGCGCGGTCGTAGACGTCGCCGGCGACGAGGACAGCGTCGACGCGCTCGGTCCGCACCGTCTCGACGAGCCCGTCGAGGAAGGCGGCCTGCGCGTCGCGCAAGTCGGCCCGGTGCAGGGAGCGCCCCAGGTGCCAGTCGGAGGTGTGCAGCAGCCGCATGCCGAGGACGGTAGGGGCGCCCGCCGACAGGACCGGGCTGCGACGCGTCAGGCCAGCCGGCCGCCCCAGAGCAGGCCGAGGCCAGCGGCGCCGAGCAGCGCCGCGAGCGCCATCCCGGTCACGGGAGCGGTCAGCTCGCGGCGGGCGGTCTCGCTGGCCAGCCGGCTGCCGAGGTCGTCGTACACCTGCTGCAGCTGGCCGATGTCGGTCGCGGTGTACGCCGTGCCACCGGTGCTCGTCGCGAGCTGCTCGAGCACGGCCTCGTCGACCGGCACGGGGAAGGTCCGGCCGTCCTGGACGACGACGCCGGCGTCCGTGCCGTAGGCGATCGTCGACACCGGCACGCCGTACTCGGACGCGAGCGAGGCGGCTTCGGAGACCGGGCGTCCGGTGGTCGACCCGCCGTCCGAGAGCACGACGATCCTCGCGGGGGGCGGCCCCTCCCCTTGCGGGCCGGTGCGGAACTCGGGCGGGAGCGACGCCAGCCCGATGAACACGGCCTCGCCGAGGGCGGTGCCGCCGGACATGTCCAGGCCCTGCAGCCGCTCCAGGACCTGGCCGTGCGCCGACGTCGGGGCGCTCACCAGCCGGACCCGCGCGTCGTAGGCGACCAGGCCGACCTCGACGTGCTCCGGCAGGGTGCCGACGAACTCCGACGCCGCCTCGACCGCGGCGGCGAAGCGGTTGGGCTCGACGTCCTCGGCGAGCATCGACGTCGACGTGTCCAGCGTGACGAGCACGACCGAGCGCTCGCGCGCCTGCTCCGCGAGCACCTGCGGCTGCGCGACGCCGACCACGGCCAGCACCAGCCCGGCGAGCAGCAGCGCCGTCGTCGCCGGACGCCGCCACCCCGGCGAGGTCGGCTGCACCGACGGCAGGAGCGCCTCCGACGCGAACTCCTGCCGGTGGCGGCGGCGGCGTACCGCGAGGACCGCCGCGGCGACGGCCAGCGCCGCGACGCCGACCAGCAGCAGCAGCCGCTCCGGCGCGACGAACTCCAGGGACGACACGCCCTCAGCCAACCCGAGCAGGCGTGAGCTCGGCGTGAGGGGTGCTCAGGCGCCGATCTGCTCCGGCCGGACGTTGGCCAGCCGCACCTCGCCCTGGGCGACCAGCCGCTCCGCCTCGTCGGTGACCCGGACCGTCCAGAGCTGCTGCGTCCGGCCGCGGTGCACCGGCGTGGCGCGCACCTCGAGCACGCCCTGGCGCACGGCCCGCAGGAAGTTGGTGTGGTTGGACACGCCGACGACCTGGCCCTGCTCGCCGAACCACTGCGCCGCCCCGTGGCTGGCCGCGGTCTCCACGACCGTGCAGTACGCCCCGCCGTGCACGATGCCGTAGGGCTGGTGCAGGTGCGGCGCGACCGGCAGGCGGGCGACGACCTCGTCGCCCGTGCACGACACGAGCTGCAGGCCCAGCGTCGCGTCGAGCCCCACCACGGGACCGTCTAGAGGTCGCTCATCCCGGCACTCTCCCACCTGCCCCTCCCCCTTCACGTGTCGGCCACCTGGAGATCGGCTCCTCGATGATCGCTCCGAAGACGGTGGTCCCGTGCAGCTGCTGGCCCACCGGACTCCGCGGCCCCGGACGCCCGAGAACACCGCCGACGCCGGCGCCGACGGCTGTGAGGTCGACCTGCGGCTGTCCGCGGACGGCGTGCTGCTGGCGTCGCACGACGACGACCTCGCCCGGGTGGCCGGGTCCGCGCTGCGTGTCAGCGCCACGCCGGCCGCGCAGCTGCGCGCGCTCGTGCTGCCGGGGGCACCCGGCTGGCGCTGGTCGAGGAGCTCGTCGAGGCGGTGTCCGGGGGCGCGCTCGTGCTCGAGCTGAAGC
>JALYMN010000639.1 GCA_030773675.1 Actinomycetota bacterium | reverse complement strand
CCCTGGCACTCTGCTCGCCTCCATCGGCAGGGCGGAGGCCGCAGCGTCAGCCTGACCAGCGAGTTGACGCTGCGCCGCCGGTCAGGGGCCCGGGTCGGCGCGATGATGCCCCTGCTGGGGCCCGCAGGGGCGCAGTACGGCACGCTCCTGGTCTGGGTGGTCGTCACGAGCAACCTCCATCGCCGTGCTCGTGCAGTACCTCTCGGCGAAGCTCGGCGTCGCCACCGGCCGCGGACTGGCCCGCAACTGCCGTGAGCACGTAGGCGTCCGGTGACGGCAGGGCTCTGGGTGCAGGCCGAGCTGGTCGCCATGGCGACGGACCTGGCCGAGGTGCTGGGCGGAGCGCTGGCGCTGAACCTGCTCTTCGGGCTGCCGCTGCTGCACGGCGGTCTGATCACGGGCCTCGTGGCCTTCGCGCTGCTCGCGCTTACCGGTCGCGGACACCGGCCTACGAGCACGCCGTGATCGCGCTGCTGGCCGTGGTCCTGCTCGGCTTCCTGGTCGGACTCGTGCGCAGCGGTCCGGACGCCGGCGAGGTCGCCGCGGGGCTCGTCCCGGCGCTCGCCGGCACCCACACGCTGCTCCTGGCGTGCGGCATCCTCGGGGCGACCGTGATGCCTCACGTCATCCACCTGCACGCCAGCCTGACCGGAGAGCGCGCGCGGCACCTGGACGGCGAGGGCCGGCGCCGCCTGATCTCCGCGCAGCGGCTCGACATCCCGTCGCCATGGCGCTGGCCGGTTGGTGAACCTCGCCATGCTCGTGCTCGCCGTGACCATGTTCCCCGGCACCGGGGGTCGACACGATCGAGGAGGCCCACGCGGGGCTCGGCGAGACGCTGGGCCGCGGCAGCGCGCTCCGCCCTCGCCCTGCTGGCGTCGGGCTTCGCGGCGTCATCGGTCGGCACCTACAGCGGGCAGGTCGTTCTGCAGGGCTTCCTGCAGCGGACCGTGCCACTGACGCTGCGGCGCGCGGTGACCCTCGCGCCCGCGCTGCTCGTGCTGGCCGTCGGCGTCGGCCCACCCGCGCGCTCGTCCTGAGCCAGGTGGTGCTGAGCTTCGGCATCCCCGTCGCCCTGGTGCCGCTCGTGCTGCTCACCGTGATGGGCGAGTTCGTCAACCGCCGGACGACGACCACCGCGGCCGGCGTCGTCGCCGCCCTGATCAGCGCGCTGAACCTCTTCCTGCTGGCTCAGCTCGCCTAGTCAGCCCGCCAGCCAGACGAAGCCGCCGGCGGCGAGGAAGGCGCCCGCCCAGACGCGGTCCATGTTCAGCCAACCGGTGCGCAGCACCCGCAGCCCGACGACCTCGTAGACCAGCACGGCGACCAGCGCGCTCGTCGCGAGCATGGCGAGCGCGTGGACGACGGCCGCGACGAGAGCGAGCTGGACCGGCCCGGCGAGGGCGGTGTCCAGCGCGGCGTGCCGGGGCGCGGCGTCGAGCAGCACGGGCGCGAGCATGAGCCCTGCGCCGGTGACCGAGGACATGAGGAACGACCACCAGGCGAGCTCCCACCGGGTCAGCCGCATGCCGACCCAGCGGAAGTGCCTCCGGCGCAGCAGCAGGTAGGTCCCGAACGCCGTGAGGACCACGGCCAGCGCGGTCGCGGCCACCGCGCGCGGGACCGCCGCGGAGAACAGCGCCAGCGCGACGGCGACCGGCACGACCGCCGCCTCGTGGCCCACCGCGATCGGCGGAAGCGCGCGGAGCAGGGCCCGGCGGTCCCGCTCCTGCAGGCCGTAGGACACCGCGAACAGCCAGCCCATGCCGGGGTTGACGCCGTGGAAGACGCCCAGCAGCGCGACGGCGGTGAGCGCCGGGCCGGACAGCCCGGGGCCGTGCGCGAGGACCGTCACCGGCTCACGGGAAGCAGTAGGAGTCGCTCGAGGCGTCGCCGCCCTGCAGCCGCGTCTGGTGCACCCGGTTGCCGCGGAAGTCGCCGTCGTGCGGGAAGAAGCCGGGGTCCAGCGTCATGCCGCCCCGCTCCACGTCGACGTCGGCCTTGGCCATCCACGCACCGACGCCGGCGGGGAAGACCTGGTCGTCCCAGGCGCCGTACAGCGAGTTGGTCCAGTAGACGCGCTTGCCGTCGCGGCTGACCTCGACCATCTGCGGCGCGCCGGCGAGCGGCAGGTCCGGCCGGGCCGGGTGGGGCGTGCGGCCGACCACGCCGCCGAGCCGGACCGAGCCCGTCTCGACGGGGTGGAACGGGTCGGTGACGTCGTACTGCTTGGCCTCGCCGGTGCCGAAGCAGCTGACGTAGAGGAAGCGGTCGTCGACCGACAGGTCGATGTCGGTCACCAGCGGCGGGACGGCGCCGAACGGCTTGAGCAGGTCGGGCAGCTGGTCCGGGTCGGCCGGCTCGGCCGGGATCGTGATCACCTTGGTGACGGCGAAGCGGTCGCCCTCGCGGTGCCAGAGCCAGACCGACGCCGACAGGTCCTCGGTGCTGACGACGACGCCGACGAACCCGAGCTCCTTGCGCGGGTCGTGCGCCGGGCGCAGCTCGAGGGCCATCTGGTGCTGCGGCCCCAGGTCGACCTCCTGCAGGTGCCGGCCGCTGCGCAGGTCGAAGAAGTGCAGCCGGTGCCCGTACCGCTGGCCGAGCAGCAGCTCGCCGACCAGCCCGTCCTCGATCATCGACGGCGTGCCCCACTCGCTGGTGATCACGACGTCGGAGCCCAGGTGCCACCAGAAGTCGTAGGCGAGGTACTGCGGCCCGCGCTCCTTCTCCCAGCGGCCGAGCACCTCGAACGTGTCGTGGTCGAGCAGGGCGATGCCGCCCGGCCCCTCGTCGCTGTGCGCCGCGCCGAGGTTGGTGACGTAGATGCCCTCGGGACCGCAGTGCGCGGTGTGCGGGCGGCTGTAGCCGGTCTTGTCCTGGTACTCCTGCGGCTCGATCACCTTGGCGATGCGCGGGTTGCGGGGGTCGTCCTTGACGTCGACCACGTGCACCCGGCTCGACCGCAGCCCGAGCATGAGCAGGTAGCGGCGCTCGACGTGGGGGTGCGGGTTGCTGGGGCACAGCGCCGAGCTGCACGCGTTCCAGCCGTGGTGGTGCAGCTCGTCGCCGACGTTCGGCATGTCGCACCAGCCGACGACCTGCCCGTACGCCGGAGAGCCGGGGTCGACGTCCACGACGGCGAGGGCGTCGGGCTGCGGCTCGCCCTCGCCGCGCCAGAACGTGGCGACGTACGCCAGGCGCTCGGGCTCGGCCTCCGCCGCCAGGCTGGGCGAGGGGTAGAAGGTGGGGTCCGGCTTCCAGCGGGTCTGCGTCACAGGGGCTCCGCACCACGCGGCCGAGAGCACCGAGCACGGCGCCCTGCGGCGGGACGTTCGGGTGCAGCCACCCTGTCGGCTCTCCGGCGCCGACGCAAGACCCCGTCGGAGACGTGTGGACGGTCAGGCCGGCAGCAGCCCCCGCACGCGCGGCCAGCTGGCGGCGAAGCCCGGGTGCAGGACGTGCCGCTCCACCTCGTCGAGCGGCACCCACGCGACGGCGGTGCTCTCCCAGTCCAGGGCGTGGACGTCCAGCAGGGACGCGGCCCGACCGAGCACGGTGGTGTAGCTCCAGCCGCCGTGGTCGTCCAGCGCGCTGCCGGTGACGGTCACGCCGGCGACGTCGAGCCCGGTCTCCTCCGCGGTCTCGCGCAGCGCCGCCTGCTCCGCCGTCTCGTGCGGGTCGCGCGCGCCGCCCGGCACGCCCCAGGTGTCGCCGTGGTGGCTGTACGCCGCGCGATGCTGCAGCAGCACGCACAGGGTGCCCCCACCGTCCGGCGCGACGAGGAGCAGTCCGGCGGCGCCGTACCGGCCCCAGTGCCGGTGCCCCTCGGCGCACTGCACCCAACCGTCCCCGTTGCGCACCGGAACATCCTGCCGTCCCAGGCGCGGGGGCGCCCGGGGGCGGCGGCTGCGAGAATGGAGGCCGACGCGGGCCGCGGGCCTCGCTCCCCCTGTTCCGCTCCTCCTGCCTCGCCCCCCTGCACAGCACACGAAAGGCACCGACTGATGGACCAGACCGCTCCTCTCGCGGAGGGCACCACGTACGAGGCGCTCGACGTGCAGGCCGCCGTGGACGCGGCGCGCGACCGGGTCGACGCGCTGTGCGCCGCCGACCCCGACCTGGTGCACGGCGACATCGTGGAGCAGGTGGCGCTCGAGCTGCCGGTGGACGTCGGCGTCGCGCTGTGCCAGCAGACGATGTCCTTCGTGCCCGACACGATGCGGCAGCGCGTGTTCGAGGCGGAGAACGCCGAGACGATCAGGGCCGCGGCCGAGCTGACGGCCGAGCGCGACGCCGCCGCGGCACGTGCGGCTCAGCGC
>JALYMN010000638.1 GCA_030773675.1 Actinomycetota bacterium | reverse complement strand
CGCCCGTCCCGCGAACCGCGGCTCGCCCCCGCGGCGGCGGGCCGCGGGCGAGGTCGCCACTGCGCCGCTCGTACAGGCAGCTGCGCCCTGCGCGGGAGGCGGCGGGGGACGGACCGCTCGCGCCCCTGGTGAGCGGACGGCGTGCTGCGTCCCGAGCGGCCCGGCGGGAAAGGGCTACCGCTCGCGCCGCTGAGGCGAGAGGCGACCTGCGCCCCGTGCGAGCGCTCAGGAGGGGCGGAGCTCGCCCTCGGCGGCTGCAGCACGGCCGACGTCGTCTGCGGGAGCGCGGACCCTCGCACTCGCCCGGCGCCGTGAATGTCCGGGAGACGACGGAGCCCGGGTCCTCGGTGAGGACCCGGGCCCGGGAGTCGATCGTGGCGCGTGCGTCGTGCGCGGGCTCCTAGCGCCCGCCGCCCCGCTCGTCCCAGCGGCGTTTCCAGCGCTCCTCGAGCCGCGCCTTCCAGCCGCCCTCGGAGCGCGAGCGCGACCGCGACTGCCGGCTGCCGCGTGGGGCCCGCGGCGGCCGACCCGCGACGTGCAGCGTGGTCGTGGGACCGCTGCCGAGCTTCTTCCAGCTGGCCAGGGCGAGCAGCAGCGCGCCCAGCATGACCACGAACCCGGCGACCCCGATCAGCGTCTCCTGCATGACGACGCTGGCCAGCATGAGCAGGAAGCCCAGCGCCAGGACGAGCGCCGCCCGGCGCAGGCGTCGGCGCATGTGACTGCGCAGGTCGGTGGAGCGGACGGTCGAGGCGAACTTGGGGTCCTCGGCGTACAGAGCACGCTCGATCTGGTCGAGCAGGCGCTGCTCGTGCTCAGAGAGCGGCACGGCGCTCCCTCCCGGAGGACGACGACCACGTGGATCGAGACGGGCGTGTCGCAGGGTCGGCGACACAGGAAAGACAATACGAGGGCGAGGCCCGCCCGTCACGACGAGTGGGCCGACCGGGGGGTTCCCTGTCGCCAGCCACTCACGCTCCGCCGTCGCGAGCGCGGCGGGCTCCGGGGGCGAGAGGGTCGTCGGGCCCGGCCGCGGGACGGTCCTCGCCCGGCGTGACCAGCGTGGCGGGCCGGACGGCGCCCGTCCCGAAGCGCCGCGCGGCCCGGTCCACCGCGCGCTCGGCCTCCCGCCAGCCGGAGTCGCGCTCGCCGAGCAGCAGCTGCCGGGGCGCGCATGCCGCGTCGGTGATCCCCTCGACCCGCACCCCCACCAGGCGCAGCCGCGCGCGCTCCAGCCCCAGGGCCTGGAAGAGGGCCAGGGCCGTCTCGTAGACCTCCCGGCCGACGTCGGTCGCCTCCCGCAGGGTGCGTGCACGGGTGATGGTCGTGAAGTCGGCGAAACGCACTTTGATCGACACGGTGCGTCCGACCTGCTCCTTGGCCCGCAGCCGCGCGGCGGTCCGCTCGGACAGCCGCAGCAGCTCGCGCGCGATCACCGCCGGGTCGTCGACGTCGGTCGGGAAGGTCTCCTCGGCGCCCACGCTCTTGTCCGGCTCGGACGGCGTGACCCGGCGCTCGTCGCGCCCCCAGGCGAGCGCGTGCAGGTGGGCGCCGACGCCCGGGCCGAGCGCGCGCTGCAGCGTGCCCAGCGGGGTGTTGGCCAGCTCGCCGACGGTGTGCAGGCCGAGCCGCCGCAGCACGTCCTCGGTCTTGTCGCCGACTCCCCACAGCGCTCCCACAGGCAGCGGGTGCAGGAACGCCACGACCTGGTCGGCGGGGACGACGAGCAGCCCGTCCGGCTTGCACCTGGCCGAGGCGAGCTTGGCCACGAACTTGGTCGACGCCACCCCGACCGAGCAGGTGATCCCCTGCTCGTCCTCGACCGTCGCGCGGACCCACTCGCCCACCTGCCGCGGGCTGCCGAGCCGCCGCGCGGCACCGCGGACGTCGAGGAAGGCCTCGTCCAGCGAGATCGGCTCCACCAGTGGGGTGACCGACCGGAACACCTCCATGACGCCGTGCGAGACCTCGCCGTACACGCCGAAGCTCGGTGGGATGACCACGGCCTGCGGGCAGAGCCGGCGGGCGCGGGCCATCGGCATCGCGCTGTGCACGCCGTGCGCCCGGGCCTCGTACGTCGCCGACAGCACCACCCCGCGCGAGCCGCTCCCGCCGACGATCACCGGCAGGCCGTGCAGCTCGGGGCGGCTGCGCAACTCGACGCTGGCGTAGAAGGCGTCCATGTCGACGTGCAGGACGGTGCAGCCACGGTCGTCGCCGGGCGGCCCCGAGGGCGGCCCGACCGCGGGCACGCGCCCCCGGCTCACCCCACGGCTCCGGGTGGTCGGGGGCGAGCCCGCTCAGTCTGCGTCGGCCGGGCGGAGCGCGAGGACGTGCAGCTGGGTCGCGAGGTCACGGAACGGCGGCCGGTCGGACAGGGCCCGCTCGAGCGCGAGCAGGGCCGCGGCCGCCCCGGGCTCGAGGTCGAGCACTGCGCTCGGGACCAGGTCGGCGACCACCCGGACGCCGTGCAGCTGCTCGACCACCAGCCCGGCGTCGGCGACCAGCTCGCCCAGCGCGGCGAGCTCCCACCGCCGGGCGGTGCCGTCACCGGGCCCCCAGCGCCCGGCCGGGTCGGACAGCACGTGCGCGGCCTCGTCGGGGCGCCCGGCCAGCGCGCGGGCGAGCAC
>JALYMN010000637.1 GCA_030773675.1 Actinomycetota bacterium | reverse complement strand
CCGCTGAGCCGCGCCGGGGGCGGGCCGCAGCGCCCGTCCCCGGTGCCGCGCCGGCCGGAGCGCCAGGGAGGAGACTGCCGGGCGTGGGGCTGTTCACGGTGGAGGAGGCCCGGGAGGTGCTCGCCGGGCTCCGGCCCGTCCTGGACGAGCTGGTCACCCTGCGCGCCGACGCTGCCGAGCTCGCCGCTGCGGTCAGCGGGGGGCCGGCGACGGGGCTCGGCGGGTTGCCCGAGCTCAAGGCGGCGCAGGCCCGCCTGGACGAGCTGCTGACCGCCGTCCAGCAGACCGGCGCGGAGCTCAAGGGCTTCGCGCCGATGCTCGTCGACTTCCCGGCCGACCTGGAGCTCGACGGGCGCACGGTCCCCGTCCTGCTCTGCTGGCTCGAGGGCGAGGCGGAGCTGGGGCACTACCACCGGGCCGACCTGGGCGTCGCCGGACGGCGCGCCCTGCCCTGACCACCGCCGACCCGCGCCGGACGTCAGGCGGCGTCGGCGAACGGGAAGCGGGCCAGCGGCTCCCACGGCCCGCCGGCGTAGCGCCACAGGCCCAGCCCGACCGCCGGCACGTCGTACGGCGCGAATCCGGACGTGAGATCGCCGTGCAGCGCCCGGGCGCGCTCCGGCGGCACCTTGTTCTGCACGGTCACGTGCGCCGACAGCCGCTGCCGGTCCTGCGGCGTGAGCTCCGGCTCCCAGGTCCGTTGCAGGTCGCGGTGCAGCGCCGCCAGCTCCTCGCTGCGCAGCGCGAACGCCACCCCGCGGCCGAGCAGGACGACGCCGGCGACCCGCACCGGGAAGGCCGGGCGGTCCGCCGCCCGCGCCAGGTCCTCGCGCACCTGCTCCAGGCGCTCCCCCGGCAGCGCGTGGAACAGCGTGACGTGCGCGCCGACGACCAGCCGCTCCGGCGGGAAGTGCGCCCGGCGCAGGTCGTCGAACCGGCGCTGCACCTCCGGCACGAGCAGCAGGTCGACGATGAGCGGGTCCACCGCGCCATCGTCGCCCCTGCTGCCACCATGCGCCGGTGCCGGACGTGCCGCTGGAGGGCTTCCACGCCGTCAAGCACGCCCTGCGCTTCGCGCCGCACCTCGTCGAGCAGGTCGTCGTCGCCGACCTCGCGCGGGCGGAGCGGCTGTGCGCCCAGCTGGCCCCGGACGTCCGCGACGCCCTCCTGGCCCGGGCCGTCCCCGGACAGGTCGACCACCCCACCGGCGTGCACGGCAGCGCGCGCCGTCCGGCCGAGGACCGGTCCGTGCTGAGCGTCCGCAGCGCCCCCCTGGTCCTGCTCGACGACCCGCGCCACCCCGGAAACGCCGGCGCGGTGGTGCGGGTGGCGGCGGCGGCCGGTGCCGGCGGGGTCGCCATGTCCGGCCGGCTCGACCCGTGGACGGCGTCCTGCGTGCGCGGCAGCGCCGGGCTGCACCTCGCCCTGCCGGTGCTCGCCGTCCGGCCCGAGGAGGTGGCGGGCCCGCTGCTCGTGCTCGACGCGGACGGCGACCCGCTGCGCCCGCAGCGCCTCCCCGCCGACGGCGTGCTGGTCGTGGGCAGCGAGCGCGGCGGCGTCGGGGACGCCCTGCGCGCCCGGGCGGACGCCGTGCTCGCCCTGCCGATGCGGCCCGGGGTGAGCAGTATCAACCTCGCCACGGCCACCGCCGCGGTGCTCTACGCCTGGCGGCTGCTACAACACCCTGACCACCAGGCGCAGCACCTGCCCGACGCGGGCACCAGGACCCAGGAGGAGCCGTGGCAGACGTCGCCCAGGCGCTCGAGCAGCTGAACGCCAGCCTCGGCGAGCGCCGCGGCCCGGGCGAGTGGATCCTCGTCGACCAGCAGAGGATCGACACGTTCGCCGACGCCACCGAGGACCACCAGTGGATCCACGTCGACGTCGAGAAGGCGAAGACGGGGCCGTTCGGCGGGCCGATCGGGCACGGCTGGATGTCGGCGGCACTCATCCCGGCCCTGGCGAGCGGGCTGGTGCCGCGCGAGGGCTTCGCGGGCGGCATCAACTACGGCGCCAACAAGATCCGGTTCCCGCAGCCGCTGCCGGTGGACACCAGGGTGCGCGCCTACGCGACGCTGGTCGACGTCCAGGAGCACCCGATGGGCATCATGATCACGCAAAAGGTCGAGGTCGAGGGCGAGGGCCTGCCCAAGCCGGTCTGCGTGGCCGAGACGCTCGCCCTGCTCTTCGTCTGAGGCTCCGGCCTCGTGCTGCTGCGGGTGGCCGCCCCGCTGCGGCTGTTCGTCCGCGGTCGGCCCGAGGTCGAGGTCACGCCCGGCCCCACCGACACGCTGGGGCACGTCGTGGAGGCGGCCGGCGTGCCGCTGCCCGAGGTCGGCGGGCTGCTGCTGGACGGCGCGCCGGTGCCGCCCTCGGCC
>JALYMN010000636.1 GCA_030773675.1 Actinomycetota bacterium | reverse complement strand
CGTCGTCACGCCAGCTCCGTCGTCACGCCAGCTCCGTCGTCACGCCAGCTCCGTCGTCACGCCAGCTCCGTCGTCACGCCAGCTCCGTCGTCACGCCAGCTCCGTCGTCACGGCCAGCTCCGTCGTCACGCCAGCTCCCTCGGGTCGTCCGTCCCGGTGCGCGAGCGCGACGAGCCTGCCGCACGCTCGTCCGCCGCTGCGCCGACCCGCCGCGAGCGACCGCCCCGGTCCGGCACCTCGATCCGCGGCCTACCCGTCCGCACGACGCAGACGCTCGCCGTCCGGAACGGCGGCCGGGGCGCCGTCGGCCCGCAGCGGACGCCGCAGCGCGGCGTGGAGGGTCTCGGCGGTCAGCGCCCCGAGGCAGCGGTCGCCGTCGAGCACGGCCACCCACCCCGCGTCGTGCCCGAGCAGCTCGCCGAACGCCTGCGCCAGGGTCGCGGTCACCGGCACCGAGGCCGGCACGCGCTGCGCGGCGCCGCCGACCGTGCCGGCCGGGTCGAGGGTGCGGGCGGCACAGAGGGGCAGCCAGCCGTGCAGCCTGCCGCTGCGGTCCAGGACGACGCCCCACGGTCGGCTGGCCGACCGCAGCCGCTCGGCGGCCGCGGCCAGCGGCTCGTCGAGGTGCAGCACGGGCGGCTGAGCGAGGTCGCGCGGGTCGACGGGCGTGACTGACAGCCGGCGGAGCATCCGGTCGGACCCCACGAAGTCGGCCACCGCGTCGCTCGCCGGCGAGCCGAGCACCGCAGCGGGCGTGTCGTACTGCTCGAGCCGCCCGCCCTGGGAGAGCACGGCGATCCGGTCGCCCAGCCGGACTGCCTCGTCGAGGTCGTGGGTGACGAGCAGGATCGTCTTGCGGACCTCCTGCTGCAGCCGCAGGAACTCGCTCTGCAGCCGCGCGCGCACCACCGGGTCGACGGCGCCGAAGGGTTCGTCCATGAGCAGCACCGGCGGGTCGGCCGCCAGCGCCCGCGCGACCCCGACGCGCTGTCGCTGGCCGCCGGAGAGCTGGTCCGGGTAGCGGCGCGCGTAGGTGCCGGGGTCGAGCCCGACGAGCTCGAGCAGCTCGAGGCCGCGCGCGCGGGTCCGCGCCCGGTCCCAGCCCAGGAGCTGGGGGACGGTGGTGACGTTCTCGAGGATCGTGCGGTGCGGGAACAGCCCGGTGGTCTGGATGACGTAGCCGATCCGGCGGCGCAGCTGGACCTGGTCGACGTGGGTGACGTCCTCCCCGCCGAGGACGATGCGCCCGCTGGTGGGCTGGACGAGCCGGTTGACCATCTTGAGGGTCGTCGTCTTCCCGCAGCCGGAGGGCCCGACGAGCGCGACCAGCGCCCCCTCGGGCACGTCGAGGTCCAGCGACGCGACGGCGACCGTCCCGTCCCCAAAGCGCTTGGACACCGACTGCAGCCGGATCATCGGCTCCCCAGTACGGTCCATCGTCGTGCCCTCCTCGGCGGCCGGTTGTCTCCAGCGCAACGACTGGGTCTGTGGGGACTACGTCCGCACCCGGGCGGAGCTGATCCTGTCCGCGACCGGGCAGCACGTCACGCTCACCGTCGTCTCGGTCGCCGTGGGGCTGCTCCTGGCGCTGCCGCTCGGTCTGCTCGCTTTCGGCTCCCCCCGCGCGCGCGGCCTCGTGCTGGGTGCGGCGACCGCGCTCTACACGATCCCCTCGCTCGCGATGTTCTCGCTCCTGCTGCCGTTCACCGGGCTGTCCGCGACGACGGTCGTCGTCGGGCTCGTGCTCTACAGCCTGACGATCCTGGTGAGGAACGTGCTCGCCGGCCTGCAGGGCGTGCCCGCGGACGTCGTCGAGGCGGCGACCGGCACCGGGTACGGGCCGGGGCAGCTGCTGCTGCGCGTGCGGCTGCCGCTGGCGCTCCCGACCCTGTTCGCCGGCCTGCGCGTGGCCACGGTCTCGACGGTCGCCCTGGTCACCGTCGGCGCGATCATCGGCAACGGTGGGCTCGGGAACCTCATCTACTCCGGCCTGCGCACGCAGTTCCGCTCGGAGGTGCTGACCGCCACCGTGCTCGTCGTCGCGCTCGCCGTCGTGGCCGACCTGCTCCTCGTCGGGCTGCAGCGGGCGGTCACGCCCTGGCAGCGGACGTCGCGGTGAGCGAGCTCGCCGGCGTCGTCGCGTGGCTGCGCGACCCGGCGCACTGGCAGGGGCCCGGCGGCGTCCCGGCCCGGCTCCTCGAGCACCTCGGCCTCACGGCGGCGGCGCTGGGCCTGGCCTGCACGCTCGCGGTGCCGCTGGCCCTGTGGCTCGGGCACACCGGCCGCGGCGGGGCGCTGGCCGTCAACCTCGCCAACGTCGGCCGTGCGGTGCCCACCTTCGCGGTGCTCGTGCTGCTCGCGATCGGACCGCTCGGGTTCGGCCCGCAGGCCACGGTCACCGCTCTCGTGCTGTTCGCGGTGCCGCCGATCCTGACCAACGGCTACGTCGGCATGCGGGAGGTCGACCGGGACGTCGTGGAGGCCGCGCGCGGTCTCGGGCTGAGCCCGCTGCAGGTCGTGCGGACCGTCGAGCTCCCGCTCGCCGTGCCGCTCCTGCTCGACGGCATCCGGCTGGCCGCCGTCCAGGTCGTCGCCACCGCCACCATCGCGGCCCTCGTCGCCGGCGGCGGACTGGGCAACATCATCCTGCTCGGCTTCGGCACGCAGGACCAGCCGGCGGTCGTGGCCGGGGCGCTGCTCGTGGCCTGCTTCGCCCTGGCCGTCGAGCTGCTGTTCGTCGGGCTCCGCTCCCTGCTCGACCCGCTCGCCCGGCGACGACGCGGCTGACGGTTGGTTGCCGATCCGTTACCCCGGCGCGGATGTCCGGCGGGGCGTGGGTCGTTCGTCCGCATGCGGGCGTTCGACTCGACGTGCCCGCCGGACACGCGCGGCCGCAGGGCCGCGGGACACAGAAGGCGGTGCGCCATGCGCCCACGACCGTTCGCTGCCCGGCCCCGACGGCGCCTGCCGGTGCTCGCCCCAGCAGTCGGCCTGTCGCTGCTGCTCGCCGGGTGCGGGGGCGGCGACGCCTTCTCCCCGTCGGCCGGCGCGTCCGGCGGGCCGAGTGGCTCCCGGGAGCCGATCACGGTCGGCGGGGCGAGCTTCACCGAGTCCCTGGTGCTCATGGAGATGTACAAGGCGCTGCTGGAGGACGGCGGCTACCAGGTGGAGCTGCAGCCGGTCGACAACCGCGAGCTCTACGCGCCGGCTCTGGAGAAGGGCGACATCGACGCCGTCCCGGAGTACGCCGCAACGCTCGCGGAGTTCCTCAACCGGGCGAAGAACGGCCCGGAGGCGAAGCCGGTGGCGACGTCCGACGTCGACGCGACGGTGCAGGCCCTCCGCGGGCTCGCGGCGGAGGAGGGGCTCAAGGTCCTCGAGCCCGCCGACGCCGCGAACCAGAACGCCTTCTTCGTCACCAAGGCGTTCGCGCAGCAGCACGGCCTGACCACCCTGTCCGACCTGGGCGAGGCCGACCTGCCGGTCGTGCTGGCCGGCACCGCCGAGTGCCCGCAGCGGCCCAAGTGCCAGATCGGGCTCGAGCAGGTCTACGGCATCGAGGTCGAGGAGAACCTGCCGCTCGGCTTCGGCAGCGTGCAGAACAGACAGGCCGTGGTGCAGGGCAAGGCGCAGCTCGGCCTGTCCGGCACGACCGACGGCACGCTCGGGGACCTCGGGCTCGTCGTCCTCGAGGACGACAAGGGCCTGCAGAACGCCGACAACCTGGTGCCCGTCGTGAACGCCGCCGGACCCGCCGGCACGCCCGAGGTCGCGGAGGTCCTCAACGGCCTGTCGGCGACGCTGACCACCGAGAACCTGGCCGCGCTCAACCGCCGCGTCGACGAGGACCGCGAGCAGGCGGCGGACGTCGCGCGCAGCTACCTGGAGGACGAGGGGCTGCTCGGCGGGTAGCGGACGACGAGCGCTCCGCCCCAGGTCAGCGGGGCGGAGCGCCTTCCCCCACCGGGACCTCCGCGGCGAGCACGTTGCCCGGCGGGGCCAGGGGGCAGGCCCAGGCCGGGTCGTAGGCGCACGACGGGTTGTAGGCGAAGTTGAGATCCAGCACCAGCCCGCCCCGACGTGCCTCGCCACCCAGGTCGGCCCCTTTCACCGTGTCGAGCAGGTAGCGCCCGCCGCCGTACGTCCCGCGACCGGCGGTGGCGTCCTTCAGCGGGACGAAGACGCCGCCGCCGTAGGAGCCGAGCCACCAGACGTCGAGCGCGCCGACGCCGGTCAGCCGCGCCACGCCCAGCCGGTCGAAGCGCACGACGCCGTCCGTGCCGGTCGGGATCTCCAGGCGCGCCGGCTCGACGTCGGCGTCGACCTCCACCTCGAAGTGCCACGCGGGGTCGTACGTCGCGACCGGCAGCCCGGCGAACGACGCCCGCGCCGCGGGCAGCAGCGGCGAGTCGGGGTGGGTGCCGAACAGCTCGTCGCGGCCGGTCCGCCACCGCTCGTGCGCCTGCGCGGGGTCGTCCGCCGCCCGCACCTCGGCGTAGAGGGCGGCGACGCGACGCCGCCAGTCGAGCAGGGTCAGGGACGCAGCGGCCACACGTCCGACGATGCCACGCCCGTTCGGCCGTACGCTCCCACCCGGCCTGCCGCACGAGGAGGGCCCGCTGCTCGAGGAGGGCGCTCCCCGTGGACGACACCGCCGACGCGATGATCCGGCTCGAGGGGGTCAGCAAGCGCTTCCCCGACGGCACGCTCGCGGTGGAGCCGCTCGACCTGTCCGTCCCGCGCGGTGAGATCGTCTGCCTCGTCGGGCCGTCCGGCTGCGGCAAGACGACCACCATGAAGATGGTCAACCGGCTGGTCGAGCCGACGACCGGGCGCATCGTCCTGGACGGCGAGGACGTCACCCGGGTCGACCCGGTGCAGCTGCGCCGCCGTACCGGCTACGTCATCCAGCAGGTCGGCCTGTTCCCGCACCAGCGGGTGTGGGAGAACGTCGCGACGGTGCCGTCGCTGCTCGGCTGGGACAAGGCCCGCCGCCGGGCGCGCGCCGACGAGCTGCTGGAGCTGGTCGGCCTCGACCCGGCGGTCTACCGCGACCGCTGGCCGGCCCAGCTGTCCGGTGGTCAGCGCCAGCGCATCGGTGTCGCCCGGGCGCTGGCCGCCGATCCACCCGTGCTGCTCATGGACGAGCCGTTCTCCGCGATCGACCCGATCGCCCGGGACCGCCTGCAGAGCGAGTTCCTGCGCGTGCAGTCGCAGGTCCGCAAGACCATCGTGTTCGTCACCCACGACATCGACGAGGCCGTCCGGCTCGGGGACCGGATCGCGGTGTTCCGCCAGGGCGGCGTGCTCGAGCAGTACGACTCCCCCGGCACGGTGCTCGGTGCCCCTGCCACGCCGTTCGTCGCGGACTTCGTCGGGGCCGACCGCGCCCTGCGGCGGCTGGCCGTCACCGGGCTTGGGCACGCCGAGCTCGAGAAGCCGCCGGTCGTCGCGGTCGACGCCACGCCGGCGGAGGCACGCGCGGTTGTGGACGGCGCGCGGGCGCGCTTCGCCCTCGTGCTCGACGCCGGGGAGCGCCTGCACGGCTACGTCGACGCCGACCGGCTCTGCGGCCCGGGGACCGTGGCCGACCACGTCCGCCGGATGCCCGCGGCGGTCCGGGCGGACGCGACGCTCAAGGC
>JALYMN010000635.1 GCA_030773675.1 Actinomycetota bacterium | reverse complement strand
GCCCGGCGCCGGGCGCGCTCCCGCCGGCCTGAGCCTGCTGACCCGGCCGGGCTACGCGGCCGGGGCCGGTGCCGGGGCCGGCGCCAGCTCGATCTCCTCGAGCTCGCCGGTCTCGCGGTCCAGCTCGAGCTCCAGCACGACGGCGCCGGGCACGAGCACGCTGGCCGGGTCGACGTCCGCCTCGTCGCCGCTGCCGCTGCTGTCGTCGCTGCTGTCGTCGTCGCTGTGCCCCTCGCGGGAGCCCTTGACCTCGATCTCGGTGTCCGCGGTGACGTGCAGGGTCAGGGCTCGGCCTGCCCCGTCGAGCACCTGCAGCGCGCCGGTCGTGGCGTCGTACGACGCCACGGTGCCGAACCTGTCACCTTCGTCCTCGTCGTCGACGCCGTCGCCGTCGCGGTCATCCGAGCAGCGGTCGCCGTCCGCGTCGTCCTCGTCCTCGTCGGACCGGCCGTCGCCGTCGCGGTCCTCCTCGCCGTCGCTCAGGCCGTCGTCGTCGCTGTCCGAGTCCGAGCGGCTGCCGCCGAGCTCGTTCTCGTCCTCGTCGTCCACGCCGTCGGCGTCGCGGTCGTCGTCGTCGGCGGCGCAGGTCTCCAGCGCGTCGTCCTCGTCCTCGTTGGCGACCCCGTCGGCATCGCTGTCCTCGTCGCCGTCGAGCACGCCGTCGTCGTCACGGTCGGCGTCGATGACGGCCTTCGCCACGCGCGGCTCGTCGCCGTCGTCCAGGCCGTCGTCGTCGCTGTCCTCGTCGCGCGGGTTGCCGCCGACCCGGGACTCCTGGGCGTTGCTGAGCCCGTCGAGCTCGAGGTCGAGCCGGCCGTCGGCCGCGGACGTCGGGCGCAGCCGGAAGCGGACCTCGTAGCCGTCTTTCATGCCGTCGCGGTCGGTGTCGGCCCGACGCGGAGCAGTGCGGACGCGCAGCTCGGCGAGGTTGCTGAGGCCGTCGCGGTCACGGTCGACGCGCGCGTCGGCCTTGCGCGGGTCGAGCCCCTGCGCGACCTCCCAGCGGTCGGGCATGCCGTCGCGGTCCCGGTCGCGGGGTCCCGCCGCGGAGGCCGGGGAGGTGAGCGCCCCGCACACCGCGAGCGCCGCGACGGCCGCGAGCACAACCCTGCTGGTGGCTGCCTTGTTCTTCACGTGCGTCCTCCGGTCCCGGGGCCAGTCGCCCCGCAGCGGTCCCGTCGACCACTGCGCCCACGGCATCGGGTGCGAGCGGCGGCGTTCTGAAGCCGCCGGCCGAGGACCACCCGGTCGGGGTGCCGCTGGCCGAGCGGTGCACGGGCGGGGGCGCTGCGCTGAGACGCCGTCCGGGGACATCCGGCAACCGGACGGGACGCGCACGGCGGACCTGGCCGACGCCGTGCGCCCCGGACGCCCGCTCGAGCCGGGGGAGGCGCGTCCGTCCCAGCAGCCCCCGTCCCGCTTGTGCGCCCGCAGCGCGTCCCCGGACGGCGTGTCGCGTCGCCCCGGGCGCACAAGCGGTACCGGCGGGACGTGCGCGTCGGCTGGGACCAGCGCCGGGGGCCCGAGGGTGCCGCTGGCCGAGCGACGCACGGTCCGGGGCGCTGCGCGGTACGCCGTCCGGGGACGGCCGGCAACCCCCGACGCAACGCGCTCAGCGGATCGGGCGGACGCCGTGCGCCCCGGACTCCCGCTCGCGCCCGGGTGGTGCAGTCGCGTCGGGTACCTACAGCCCCGCCAGTCCCGCTTGTGCGCTCGCAGCGCGCCCCTGGACGGCGTGTCCCGTCGCGAAGGGCGCACAAGCGGGACTACTGGGACGAGCGGTTCGGGGGGGTACGGCGGTGACGAGCGGTACGAGCAGCACCAGGCCGACGCGGCCCGGCGGCCACCGACCCGGGGCCACCGACCCGGGGCCGCCTCCGCGACGACCCGGGCGCCGCGGACACCGCCTGCTCACCACCGGGGGCACGAGCCGCCTCGGTCACGTAGCGTTCGCCCGTCGACCGGCACCCTCTGGAGGCGATCCGCATCGACCGTCAGCAGGAGTTCGTCCTCCGCACGCTGGAGGAGCGCGACATCCGCTTCATCCGGCTGTGGTTCACCGACGTGCTGGGGACGCTCAAGTCGGTGGCCATCGCCCCGGCCGAGCTCGAGGGCGCCTTCGCCGAGGGCATCGGCTTCGACGGCTCGGCGATCGAGGGCTTCGCCCGCGTGCACGAGTCCGACATGCTCGCCAAGCCCGACCCGAGCACGTTCCAGGTGCTGCCGTGGCGCTCCGAGGAGCGGGCGACGGCCCGCATGTTCTGCGACATCACCATGCCCGACGGCAGCCCCAGCTGGGCCGACCCGCGGCACGTGCTGCGCCGCGCGCTGGCCCGCTCCGCCGACCTGGGGTTCAGCTTCTACACGCACCCGGAGATCGAGTTCTTCCTGCTCAAGGAGCCGCCTCCGGGCCGGGGGCAGGTGCCCGAGCCGGTCGACGCCGCGGGCTACTTCGACCTCACCCCGCACGGCGTCAGCCAGGACTTCCGCCGCGAGGCGATCACCATGCTCGAGCGCATGGGCATCTCGGTGGAGTTCAGCCACCACGAGGTCGCGCCCGGCCAGCAGGAGATCGACCTGCGCTACGCCGACGCGCTGTCGACCGCCGACAACGTCCTCACCACGCGGCACGTGGTGAAGGAGGTCGCGCTGACGCAGGGGGTCTACGCGACCTTCATGCCCAAGCCGTTCACCGCGCAGCCGGGCAGCGGCATGCACACCCACCTGTCGCTGTTCGAGGGCGACACCAACGCCTTTTACGACGGCAACGACCCGCTGCACCTGTCCGGCGTCGCGCGGCACTTCATCGCCGGCCTGCTCCGGCACGCCGCCGAGATCACGGCGGTCACCAACCAGTGGGTCAACAGCTACAAGCGGCTGTGGTCGGGCGGGGAGGCGCCGCCGTACGTGTGCTGGGGCAGCAACAACCGCAGCGCCATGGTGCGGGTGCCGCTGCACAAGCCGGGCAAGAGCGGCTCGACGCGCATCGAGGTGCGCAGCCCGGACAGCGCCACCAACCCCTACCTGGCCTTCGCGCTGCTGCTGGCGGCCGGCCTCAAGGGCGTCGAGGAGAAGTACCCGCTGGCGGCGCCGGCCGAGGACGACGTGTGGGCACTGTCGGAGCGGGAGCGCCGCGCGCTCGGCATGCAGCCGCTGCCGGAGAGCCTCGCCGACGCCATCTCGCTCATGGAGCGCAGCGAGCTGGTCGCCGAGACGCTCGGCGAGCACGTCTTCGACTTCTTCCTGCGCAACAAGCGGGAGGAGTGGCGGGCCTACCGCGCCGAGGTCACGCCGTTCGAGGTCGACCGCTACCTGCCCGTCCTGTGACGGGCAGCGGGCAGGCGCGCGCGTACGTCGTCACGCACAGCGCCACCGAGCACGTCGGGACGTTCGGCACCTGGCTGCCCGAGGCGGGCCTGGCGCTCGACGTCGCGAACCCCTGGGACGGCGAGCCGCTGCTCGACCGGGTCGGCCCCGACGTCACCGGCCACGCCGCCCTGGTTGTCATGGGCGGTCCGCAGCAGGCCTACGACGACACCTCCGCCCCCTGGCTGGCGCAGACCAAGGCGCTGCTCCGGGCGGCCGTCGCCGACGGCGTGCCCGTGCTCGGCGTCTGCCTCGGCGGGCAGCTGCTGGCCGAGGCCACCGGCGGGGTGGTCGAGCGCGGCGCGGAGGGGCCGGAGCTCGGTGCCCGGCTGGTCGCCACCCGCGACGTCGCCCGCGAGGACCCGCTGTTCTGGGACGTCCCGCTCAGCCCGGTCGTCGTCCAGTGGCACTGGGACGCCGTGACCGAGCTGCCGCCCGGCGCCGTGCTGCTCGCCAGCAGCCCCCGCTACCCGCACCAGGCGTTCCGGGTGGGGGAGCGAGCCTGGGGCCTGCAGTTCCACCTGGAGACCCCGCCGGAGATGGTCCGCGGCTGGGCGGACGCCGACGCCGACGCCGTCCGGGCGGCCGGGCTCGACCCGGAGGCGGTCGCCGCGCGCACGGTCGCCGAGCTGCCGGAGGTGGAGGACGTGTGGCGGCCGGTGCTCGAGCGCTTCGCCGC
>JALYMN010000634.1 GCA_030773675.1 Actinomycetota bacterium | reverse complement strand
CGCCGAGCTGCGCAAGGTCATCTGGCCCACGCGCCGCGACCTGGTCACCTACACCGCGGTGGTTCTGGTCTTCGTGCTGTTCATGGTGGCGGTCGTCAGCCTCTTCGACTTCGGCTTCAGCCAGGCCGTGCTGGCCGTCTTCGGCTGACCCCCGGCCCACCCCCGCAGGCCTCCCCGAGCAGACAAGGACGGATCCGTGTCCGAGTACAGCCACGCCGACGACGACGGCGCTCCCGAGGGCGACGCGTCCGCGCAGGGCGAGGGCCTGTCGGAGCAGGGGTCGGTCGAGCAGGGCCTGTCCGAGCAGGGCCTGTCCGAGCAGGGCGAGGCGACGGCTGGCACCGCGGACGGGATCGCCCCCGCCACCGACGCCGGCACCGAGGCGGCTGACCTCACCGAGCTCGGTGCCGGCGGCATCGACGACGCCCCCAGCGGCTACCTCGACGACGCCGCCCCCGAAGGCGTGGGCACCATCGCGGCCGACGCCGAGCACGACGCCGCCGCCGACGCCGTCGGGCTGCCGGCCGCGGAGGCCGACCAGGTCGAAGACCTCGATCCTGCCGAGGAGATGAAGCGCGCGCTGTCGGGCCTGCCCGGCGACTGGTACGTCATCCACTCCTACGCCGGCTACGAGAACAAGGTGAAGGCCAACCTCGAGAGCCGCATCAGCTCGCTCAACGTCGAGGACTACATCTTCCAGATCGAGGTGCCGACGGAGGAGGTCACCGAGGTCAAGGGCGGCAAGCGGCAGCAGGTCGTCCGCAAGAAGCTCCCCGGCTACCTGTTCGTGCGCATGGACCTGACCGACGAGTCCTGGTCGGCCGTGCGCAACACCCCGGGGGTCACCGGCTTCGTCGGGCAGACCTCGCGGCCCACGCCGCTGACCGTCGACGAGGTGGTCCGCCAGCTCGCGCCGCCCAAGCAGAAGGTCGTCGTGGCGCAGAAGGCCGTCGACTTCGAGGTCGGCGAGTCGATCACCGTCACCGACGGGCCGTTCGCGACCCTGCCCGCGACGATCAACGAGATCAACCTCGACAGCCAGAAGCTCAAGGTGCTGGTGTCGATCTTCGGCCGCGAGACGCCGGTCGAGCTGTCCTTCAACCAGGTCGCCAAGCTCTAGCGCCGGCCACCCCGACCCCTCCCAGGAACCGACATGCCCCCCAAGAAGAAGCTCGCCGGCGTCATCAAGCTCCAGATCAAGGCCGGCGCCGCGACACCCGCGCCGCCCGTGGGCCCCGCCCTCGGTCAGCACGGCGTCAACATCATGGAGTTCTGCAAGCAGTACAACGCGGCCACCGAGGCCCAGCGGGGCGACATCGTCCCGGTCGAGATCTCGGTGTTCGAGGACCGCTCGTTCACCTTCGTCACGAAGACGCCGCCCGCCGCGCGGATGATCCTCAAGGCCGCGGGCGTCGACAAGGGCTCCGCGACCCCGCACACGACCAAGGTCGCCACGATCACGCAGGACCAGGTCCGCGAGATCGCCCAGACCAAGATGCAGGACCTCAACGCCAACGACCTCGACCAGGCCGCGAAGATCATCGCTGGCACGGCGCGCTCGATGGGCATCACGGTCACCGACTGAGCCCTGCACCACCGGCACCGCACGACCAGCACCACCCGATCCGTGGGAGGGCCGCCGGCCCGCTCGCACCACACCTGACAGGGAGCACGACGTGAAGCGCAGCAAGGCCTACCGCGCCGCCGCGGAGAAGATCGACGTCGAGCGCGTCTACAGCCCGCTCGAGGCCGTCCGCCTGGCCAAGGAGACGTCCACCACCAAGTACGACGCGACGGTCGAGGTTGCGATGCGCCTCGGCGTCGACCCGCGCAAGGCCGACCAGATGGTCCGCGGTACGGTCAACCTGCCGCACGGCACCGGCAAGACCGCCCGGGTCATCGTGTTCGCGGTCGGCGAGAAGGCCGCCGAGGCCGAGGCCGCCGGCGCCGACCGGGTCGGCTCGGACGACCTCATCGAGGACATCCAGAAGGGCTGGCTCGACTTCGACGCGGCGGTGGCGACGCCCGACCAGATGGGCAAGGTCGGCCGCATCGCACGCATCCTCGGGCCGCGCGGGCTCATGCCCAACCCCAAGACCGGCACGGTGACGGCCGACGTGGCCAAGGCGGTCAGTGACATCAAGGGCGGCAAGGTCAATTTCCGCGTCGACAAGCAGGCCAACCTTCATCTCGTCATCGGCAAGGCGTCCTTCGACGAGGCCCGGCTGGTCGAGAACTACGCCGCCGCCCTCGACGAGATCAGCCGCGCCAAGCCGGCGACCTCGAAGGGCAAGTACGTCAAGAAGATCACTTTCTCGACGACGATGGGTCCGGGCGTCCAGGTCGACCCGAGCAAGACCCGCAACCTGCTCGAGGACAGCGCCGAGGCCCCGGCCTCCTAGTCGCACAGCAGGCGCGCTCCGCCCCGCCCCGGCTGCAGTCCCGGCTCCCCTCGAGCCGGGGCTGCTAGCCTGGGCCAGCCCAAGACCGCCGGTCGCCACCGCTCTCCAGAGCGGCGGCCGAAGGCCCCGCCTCGTGCGGGCGGCCCGCGCAGGCGACACGGCCAGACCCCGCCCTGCGGCGGGTCCCTCTGAACGCCCCGTGCGCGCCCGCGCCGGGGCGTTCGCGCGTTCCGGGGCCGTGGCGCCCCGACGCATCCACCCGCACACACCCGAGAGGAGGGCCATGACAGCCGCCGACAGCACGGCGACCGAGCACAGGCGGGCCACCGTCCGGCCCGACAAGGCCGAGGCCGTGGCCGAGATCACCGAGGCCTTCCGGGCCGCCTCGGCGGCGGTGCTCACCGAGTACCGCGGCCTCAGCGTCAAGCAGCTCACCGCGCTGCGCGTGGCGCTCGGCCCGACGACGTCGTACAACGTCGTCAAGAACACCCTCACCAGCATCGCCGCCGGCGAGGCCGGTCTCGACGGCCTCGACGAGCTGCTCAGCGGCCCGACCGCCGTGGCCTTCGTCAACGGCGACCCGGTCGAGGCGGCGAAGAGCCTGCGCGACTTCGCCCGCACCAACCCGCAGCTCGTCGTCAAGGGCGGCGTCATGGACGGCAAGGCGCTCAGCGCCGACGACGTCCGCAAGCTTGCCGACCTCGAGTCCCGGGAGGTCCTGCTCGCCAAGCTGGCCGGCGCGCTGCTCGCCTCGCTCAGCCAGGCGGTCTACCTGCTCAACGCCCCCCTCGCCCAGGCCGCCCGCCTGGCCGGCGCGCTGCAGCAGAGGGCCACCGAGGACCCGTCCGTCATCGGCGGTGCCGGGACGCCGGCCGAGACCGTCGAGGACCGCGTGCAGGTCGCCGTCGACGCGGAGGCCGGCGCACCCGCGGCCGACAGCACGACGACCGGCACCGCCGACACCGCGGCCGACCCGACCGCCGGCAGCACCGCAGACAGCACGGCAGACAGCACCCCCGCGCAGTAGACCCGGCTCCGGCCGACCCCACCCCCACCCCGCCGGACGCCGGCACGCACTCCCGGCCCCCAGCCGGACACCGCCGGCACCATTGAGAAGGAGCGCCACCATGGCGAAGCTCAGCACCGACGAGCTGCTCGACGCGTTCAAGGAGATGACGCTGATCGAGCTCTCGGAGTTCGTGAAGCAGTTCGAGGAGACCTTCGGCGTCACCGCGGCCGCGCCGGTCGCCGTCGCGGCCGCGCCCGCCGCCGGCGGTGCCGGTGGCGACGCCCCGGCCGTCGAGGAGAAGGACGAGTTCGACGTCATCCTCGAGGCCGCGGGTGACAAGAAGATCCAGGTCATCAAGGAGGTGCGCACTCTCACCGGCCTCGGCCTGAAGGAGGCCAAGGACCTCGTCGACGGCGCGCCCAAGCCGGTCCTGGAGAAGGCGAACAAGGAGGCGGCCGACAAGGCCAGAGCGGCGCTCGAGGGCGCCGGTGCCTCCGTCACGGTCAAGTAGCCCGCGCAGGCAGGCCCACGCCCGACGGCCGAGCCCGTCGGTCGCCCCCCGCAGGGGCGGCAGCGCCCGCTCCGGCGCCACCGGCGGCGGGTGCGGC
>JALYMN010000633.1 GCA_030773675.1 Actinomycetota bacterium | reverse complement strand
CGCCGGGGCGGGCGGCTCGGCGCGCAGCGGCGCTCCCGCGCCGACCAGGACCCTGCCGCGGGTGCCGGCGCGGCCCCGCCGGACGGCCTGCTCCGCGGCGAAGCAGAGCATCGCGAGGGCGTAGACGACGATGGCGGCGAACAGCAGCTTGTCGCTGACGGAGCCCAGTCCTGACACGGTCACGGCCTCGCGTTCGGGGTTGCGGTCGTCTGGTCAGGGTCGGGGCGAGCATCGTCGGGGTGAGCAGGGTCGGGGCGCGCGCCGGTCCGCTCCCGCAGCCGCTCGGTCAGCTCGACGAACTCGCGCGCGAACGCCTCGCTGTCGGAGCGGGCCAGCCCGCCGACCTCGACCACGGTAGGGCCGGCCTCCGACGCGGCGGCGCGCACCCACACGCGGCGGCGGCGGACGAACAGCGACAGCAGCAGCCCGAGGACGAGAACGCCGGACGCCCACAGCACGAGCTGCTTGCCCGGGTCCTGAGTGATCTGGAAGGTGACCCACTCGTCGGTGCCCTCGTAGGTGATGCTGCCGCCGCCCGGCACCTGCCACGTCTGTCCGGGGCGCAGGCCCTGGGCCTGGGGCGCGACCTGGGTGAGCCGGTCCTTGTCCTCGATGGAGTAGACGGAGGCGGGCGTGCCGGCGTCCAGCCCGAGGTCACCGCGGTAGCCGACGAGCGTGAGCACGGGCACCTCGGCCGCCGGGTGCACCGACGTGACCTGGCCGGTGTCGGGGTCCTGGACCGTGGTGGGCGTGAGGATCCCCTCAAAGGCGAGCTGCTCGGGGGCGGCGTCCGGGGCCTTGAGGACGCAGCTGGACAGGAAGTTGGCGTCCTGCGGCAGGCACGGGACCGACTGACGCAGCGCCACCTCGTCGTCGGCGCCGCGGACAACGACCCGCGGCGCGTAGCCGTGGCCGATGAGGTAGAGCCGGGCGCCGCCGCCCACGTCGAGCGGGGAGTTCACGCGCAGGTCGTACGGGCGCTGCGGGGCGTCCGGGCCGGGCGACCAGGACAGCAGTGCGTCGAACGTGCGCGCGGCGCCGTCGTCGCCGTAGGTGGCGCGGAAGTCCTCGAGGGTGACGTTGAACGGCGCCAGCGACGTCGGGTCGAAGCGCCGCCCCGGCGTGATGTCGTCGTAGTTGAACACGGCGTTGGCGAAGCCGTCGCCCTCCTTGACGAGCACCGTGCCCTTGAAGCCGTACAGCCCGCCAAGCGCCACGCCGACGAGCAGCGCGACGAGCGAGACGTGGAACAGCAGGTTGCCGGTCTCGCGCAGGTAGCCCTTCTCGGCGGACAGCCCGGCCGACGGACCGGTGCCGCTCGTGCGCCGCCGCCAGCGCGGCAGCGCGGCGGTGGCGGCGGCGCGGACCTGCTCGGGCGGCAGGTCGGTCTCCCACCGGTCGCTGACCGGCAGCCTGGACAGCGCGGCGGGCACCGCGGGCGGCGGGGTGCGCAGCGCGCGCAGGTGGAGCCGGGCGCGCGGCATGATGCAGCCGACGAGCGACACGAACAGCAGCAGGTAGACCGCCGCGAACCACGGCGAGGCGAACACGTCGAACAGGGAGAGCCGGTCCAGCAGCGGCGCGAGCCGCGGGTGCTCGGCGAACCAGTCGCGAACCTCGACGGGGTTGAGCGACCGCTGCGGCAGGAACCCGCCAGGCACGCTCGCCAGCGCCAGCAGGAACAGCAGCAGCAGCGCCGTCCTCATGCTGGTCAGCTGGCGCCAGGTGCGCCGGACGGCGGTCAACAGGCCGGACCGCCGCTCGCCCCCGGTCGGCGGGGGCAGCTCGGCGGGCTGGGTGGACAGCCCCGACTCCTCCAGCCGCGGCTCCTGCACGGAGGTCATGGGCGGGCTCACACCACCGTCTCGAAGCCGGCGACGAGCACCTGCAGCTCGATCACCAGGCGGGCCCACAGGCCGCTGACGAGCAGCAGCCCGACGACGACGAGCATCCCGCCGCCAAGCCGGGTCACGAGGACGGAGGAGCGGCGCACGACCGCGAACGCGCCGAGCGCCCGGCGCATGGCGAGCGCGGTCACGACGAACGGCAAACCGAGCCCGAGGCAGTACGCCGCGGTGAGCAGCGCGCCGCGTCCGGCGCTCGCCTGCGTGTAGGCGAGGCTCTGCACGGCCGCGAGCGTCGGTCCGAGGCAGGGCGTCCAGCCGACGCCGAACAGCACGCCGAGCAGAGGGGCGCCGGCGAGCCCGGCGACCGGCAGCCGGTGCACGCGCAGCTCGCGCTGCAGGCCGGGCACCAGGCCGAGGAAGGCAAGGCCGAGCAGCACCGTGAGCGCGCCGAGGACCCGGTCCAGCACCGGCTTGTGCTCCACGAGCAGGCCGCCCAGGCCGCCGAACAGCGCGCCGCCGGTGACGAAGACGGCGCTGAAGCCGAGCACGAACAGGGTGCTCCCGGCCAGCACCCGGCCGCGGGCGCGCAGCGTGGTCCGGGCCGCACGGGCGACGGCCGGCGCAGCCACCAGCGCGACCCCCGCTCC
>JALYMN010000632.1 GCA_030773675.1 Actinomycetota bacterium | reverse complement strand
GGCGACCACCGCGGACGCCGTGCCGGACGCCGCCCCGACCTCGCCGGCGGCGACGATCAGCGGTGCCGGTGACGCCGGCTCGCCCGATGTCGTCCAGTCACCGGCCATCGAGGTCACCGCCGACAAGCCCGCGCAGTAGCGGCCTGACGGCGCCGGAGGGCACCTGTCCGGCGCCGTCGCACGCTCCCGTTCCGCTGTCCTCCACGAGAGACGAGAAGAGACTCATGGCTTCCATCACCGCCGCGGACATCAAGAAGCTCCGCGAGGCCACCGGCGCCGGCATGACGGACTGCAAGAACGCGCTCGTCGAGGCCGAGGGCGACTACGCCAAGGCCGTCGAGCTGCTGCGCATCAAGGGCCTCAAGGGCGTCGCGAAGCGCGAGGGCCGGGCGGCGTCCAACGGCCTGGTGACCGCCAAGCTCGACGGCACCACCAAGGGCACGCTGCTCGAGCTCAACTGCGAGACCGACTTCGTCGCCAAGGGCGAGCGCTTCCAGCAGCTCGCCGAGCAGGTCGTCGACGCGGCCTTCGGCAGCAACGACCTCGCCACGGTGCAGGTCGGCGGTCGCCCGCTCAACGAGGTCCTCGACGAGGCGAACGCCACCCTCGGCGAGAAGATCGAGGTGCGCCGCATCGCGACGTTCGAGGGCGCGCACGTCGCGGTCTACCTGCACAAGACCAACCCCGACCTGCCGCCGCAGCTGGGCGTGCTCGTCGAGGTGACCGGCGACGCGCCGGAGGTCGCCAAGGACGTCGCGCAGCACATCGCCGCCTTCGCGCCGACCTACGTCACGCGTGAGGAGGTGCCGGAGGACGTCGTGGCCAAGGAGCGCGAGATCGCCGAGGCGACCGCCCGCGAGGAGGGCAAGCCCGAGGCGGCCCTGCCGAAGATCGTGGAGGGGCGCGTCACCGGCTTCTTCAAGGACGCCGTCCTCGTCGAGCAGCCGTTCGCCAAGGACAACAAGAAGACGGTCGGCAAGGTCCTCGACGAGGCGGGTGTGCGCATCACCGGCTTCGCCCGGTTCAAGGTCGGCCAGGCCTGAGCCCGTCCGGTCCTCGGACCGGGTCGGACAGGGCCGGTAGGTTCAGCTCAGCGGTCGGCAGCAGGACGACGCACAGGAGGTCCCCACCACATGAGCCACGACGTGGAGGGGGTTTCTCCGCGCACCTCCGGTCCGGGCGAGCCCGGTGAGCCCCGCGACGGCTACGGCCGGGTGCTGCTCAAGCTGTCCGGCGAGGCGTTCGCCGGCGGGGGCGGCATGGGTGTCGACCCGTCAGTCGTCCGCGCGATCGCCCGGCAGATCTGCGGCGTGGTCCACGACGGCGTGCAGGTCGCCGTCGTCATCGGCGGCGGCAACTACTTCCGGGGCTCCGAGCTCACCGAGCAGGGCATGGACCGCCCGCGGGCGGACTACATGGGCATGCTCGGCACAGTCATCAACTGCCTCGCCCTGCAGGACTTCCTGGAGAAGCAGGGCGTCGACACCCGGGTGCAGACGAGCATCGCGATGGGACAGGTCGCCGAGCCCTACGTGCCCCGCAGGGCCATCCGCCACCTCGAGAAGGGGCGGGTCGTGATCTTCGGCGCAGGGCTCGGCGCGCCGTTCTTCTCCACCGACACCGCCGCGGCGCAGCGCGCGCTGGAGGTCGGCGCGGAGTGCGTGCTCATGGCCAAGCAGGTCGACGGCGTGTACGACGACGACCCGCGCAAGAACCCCGACGCGGTCAAGTTCGACACCCTCAGCTACGCCGAGGTCCTCGAGCGCCGGTTGAAGGTCGCCGACGCCACCGCGATCAGCCTCTGCATGGACAACCGGCTGCCGATCGTCGTGTTCAACCTGCACGCCGACGGCGGGATCGCCCGGGCGGTGCGGGGCGACAAGATCGGCACCCTCGTCAGCGGTGACAGCACGATCGGAGCAGGGCAGTGAGCGGAGCGACGGGATGATCGACGAGACCCTCCTCGACGCCGAGGAGAAAATGGAGAAGGCGGTCGCGGTCGCCAAAGACGACTTCGCCGGCATCCGCACCGGGCGGGCCACGCCGCAGACGTTCAACAAGATCACGATCGACTACTACGGCGCGGTCACGCCGATCAACCAGCTGGCCTCGCTCACGGTGCCCGAGCCCCGCATGGCGGTCATCTCGCCGTACGACAAGAGCAGCCTCGGGCTCATCGAGCGGGCGATCCGCGACAGCGACCTCGGGGTCAACCCGAGCAACGACGGCCAGATCATCCGGATCGTCTTCCCGCAGCTCACCGAGGAGCGGCGCCGCGAGTTCGTCAAGGTCGCCCGCGGCAAGGCGGAGGACGCGAAGGTGTCGATCCGCAACATTCGCCGCAAGGCCAAGGAAGAGCTCGACCGCATGGTCAAGAACGGCGACACCGGCGAGGACGAGGTCGTCCGGGCCGAGAAGGAGCTGGAGAAGACCACGGCGCAGTACGTGCACCACGTCGACGAGCTGCTCAAGGTCAAGGAAGCCGAGCTGCTCGAGGTCTGATGGAGGCTGTGGAGAACGCTCCGTCGGTCCAGGGCGAGCCGCACAAGCGCAAGCCCGGGCGGGCCGGGCGCGACCTCCCCGCCGCCGTCGGCGTCGGCGTCGGGCTCGCCCTGCTCGTCGTCGTCCCGCTGTTCTCGCCGTACCGGTGGCTGTTCACCGGTGTGCTGCTCGGCGCGGCGGCGCTCGGCACCTACGAGGTGGTCAGCGCGCTGCGCCGGCTGGGTGCGCGCCCGCCGCTGGTCCCCCTCCTGCTCGGTGGCGGCGCGATGGTCGTGCTGGCCTACCGCGACGGCCCCGAGCCGCTCGTCGTGGGCCTGGCGCTCACCGTGCTCGCGGCCCTGGTCTGGCGGCTGGCCGACCCGCCGGCCGGCTACCTGCACGACGTCGCGGCCGCGGCCTTCACCGCCACCTACGTCCCCTTCCTCGCCGGGTTCGCCGCGCTGCTGGCCGCGCCGGACGACGGCGCCCGCCGGGTGACGGTGTTCGTGGCCGCCGTGGTCTGCAGCGACGTCGGCGGCTACGCGGCCGGCGTGTTTCTCGGGCGCCACGCCATGGCGCCGAGCGTGTCGCCGAAGAAGTCGTGGGAGGGCTTCGCCGGCTCGCTGCTGGCGGGCGCGCTCGGCGGCGCGGCGATGTTCGCCGGGCTTCTCGACGCGGCGCCGCTGCTCGGCGTCCTGTACGGCGTCGCGATCGTCTGCACCGCCACCCTCGGCGATCTCGGCGAGTCGATGGTCAAGCGCGACATCGGGATCAAGGACATGGGCGACCTGCTTCCCGGTCACGGCGGCCTCATGGACCGCCTCGACTCCTTGCTGCCCAGCGCGCCGGTGGCCTGGCTGCTGCTCGGGCTGTTCGTGCCCGTGCCGTAGCACCCGGACGGGGAGTGGAGCGCCCTGCTCCCGCGCACGATGTCCTGTTCGCGGCGAGGACGCCGCACCGGTCGACGGGGCCGGCCACAGGACGGGGGCACGGTGCACCAGCAGGAGCGCAGGGCGGGCTGGGCCTCGCCGGCGGCCTCCGTCCGCCCGCCGGTTGTCGCGCTCCCGCTGCCCGCCGACGCCGGCCTGTTCGCGTCCTTCGCGGCCGCCGAGACCGAGCCGCTGCTCGTCCTGGACGACGTCGCCGGCGCCCTCGTCGTCGGCTGGGCCAACCGGGCTTGCGCCCAGCTGCTGCGCGCCGCGGAGCAGGAGCTGACCGGTGTGCCGCTGGCGCGGCTGCAGGCGGACGCCGAGCCCGCCGAGCCCGCCGAGCCCGCCGAGCCCGCCGAGCC
>JALYMN010000631.1 GCA_030773675.1 Actinomycetota bacterium | reverse complement strand
GTCGGGAGCCACGGCCGGCGCCGTCCGGCCCGGCGCACGAGCTGCGGCCGCACGCCGAGCGCGGGAGCGCGCTCGAGGAGCCCCACGAGCACGGCCGGCACGTCGGCCGGCCAGCCCTCCGACGGCTCGGGCCCCCGGTGCTCGACGAGCAGCCAGGACGCCGCCCGCTCGGGCGCGGTGCCGGCGAGCGGTTCGTGCAGGGCGTGCCGCTGCGCGGCGCAGCCGTAGCCCGGGACGGGCATGGCCGGCACCGTGCTGAGGGAGGGTGCCCTAATAGACCGAGCCCGGTGCCCGGTCCCGCGGCGGCGGGCACGTGCCCGTCGCCCCGGACCTGTCGCCCGGTGTGTCCGGATCAGGACGTGTGGTGCACCTCGGCCAGCCGGTAGACCGGTGTCGGGATCTCCTCGGCACGCGCCTTGAGCTGCAGCGCCAGGTAGAGCGAGTAGTGCCGTGACTGGTGCAGGTTGCCGCCGTGGAACCACAGCGCCTCCTGCTGGGTGGGCTTCCACATGTTGCGCTGCTCGCCCTCCCAGGGGCCGGGGTCCTTGGTCGTGTCCGACCCGAGGCCCCAGACCTTGCCGACCTTGTCGGCGACCTCCTGGCTGATGAGGTCCGCGGCCCAGCCGTTCATCGACCCGAAGCCGGTCGCGTAGACGACCAGGTCGGCCGGCAGCTCGGTGCCGTCCTCGAGCACGACGGCGTCCTCGCTGAGCTCCTGCACCCTGCCGTGGGCGAGCTTCACGTCGCCGTTCGCGACGAGCTCCGAGGCGCCCACGTCGATGTAGTAGCCGGAGCCGCGGCGCAGGTACTTCATGAACAGCCCGGAGCCGTCGTCGCCCCAGTCCAGCCAGAAGCCGGCCTGCTCCAGCCGGTCGTAGAAGTCCTTGTCCCGCTCCTTCATCTGCTCGTACAGCGGGATCTGGAACTCATGCAGGATCCGGTACGGCAGCGAGGCGAAGACCATGTCGGCCTTCTGCGTCGTGATGCCGTTGGCCAGCGCCTCCTCCGAGTAGAGGGCGCCGAGGCCGATGTCCATGAGCGTGTCGCTGCGCACGATGTGCGTGGAGCTGCGCTGCACCATCGTCACGTCCGCGCCGGCCTCCCACAGCGCCGCGCAGATGTCGTGGGCTGAGTTGTTCGAGCCGACGACGACGGCCTTCTTGCCCCGGTAGGCGTCCGGGCCGGGGTGCTGTGAGCTGTGGTGCTGGTCGCCGCGGAAGCGGTCCTGCCCCGGGATCGTCGGCAGGTTGGGCTTGCCCGACATCCCGGTCGCCATGACCAGCTGCTTGGGCCGCAGGACGACCTCCTCGCCGTCCCGGTCGACGACGAGCGTCCATTCCCCGGTCGTCTCGTCGTACGACGCGCTCTTCGCCGTCGTGGACGACCAGTAGGTGACCTCCATGACCCGGGTGTACATCTCGAGCCAGTCGCCGATCTTGTCCTTGGGGCTGAAGACCGGCCAGTTCTGCGGGAAGTCCAGGTAGGGCAGGTGGTCGTACCAGACCGGGTCGTGCAGGGCGAGCGACTTGTACCGCTTGCGCCACTGGTCGCCCGGCCGCTCGTGCCGGTCGATGACGACGTGCGGCACGCCGAGCTGGCGCAGCCGCGCGCCCAGCGCGATGCCGCCCTGCCCGCCGCCCACGACGACGACGTAGGGCTGCCGGTCCTTGCCCATGCCGTTGACCTCGGCCTCGCGCGCCTCCTTCCAGGTGACCCGCTGCTTGCTCGGGCCGTGCTCCACGCCCTTGGGACGCCGCTCGCTCAGCGGCTCCTCGTGTCCCTTGAGCTCGTACAGGGTGGTGAGCAGCGTCCAGGCCTGCTCGCCCTGCAGCCGCAGCAGGCCCCGCCCGCGGCCGACCGCGGTCTCGAACGCGAACCAGGCGGTCGTCACGCCGTCGGCCTCGTCGGCGGGCTCGGTGAGCGTGAAGCCCCGCGGGTCGGTGCCGTCGAGCGTGGCGTGCAGCAGGTCCGCGACCCCCTCGCGCCCCTCGACGGTGGTGATGTTCCAGGTGAACGAGACCAGGTCGCGCCAGAAGCTCGTGGTCGCGAACATGCCGGAGGCGCGCTCGACGTCGCGGGCGGTGAGCGCGGACTCGAACGCGGACAGCCAGCCGGTGGCCCGGGCTGACGCCGGGTCGTCGGTCGGCGCCGGGGCGGGTCGTTCCAGGGTCTGTCCCACGGTGTCGGACACAGGCACTCCTCCTCGTGCTGGGGACCGTCATCGGACACCGTGCACGCGCCGCGGCGGAGGGGTTGCAGCACGTTGCATCCGGCCGTCTTGTGGACGACGTCACACTGCTGCACGCTGCCTGCGTGCCCGCGTCCCGGCTCGGCCGCCCCCCGGCGCCGCCGGCGTCCGCCCGGGCCATGCACCGGGTGCGCGAGGCCGCGCTCGCCGGCGAGGTGCCGTCGTCGGCGCCCCGCCCCGTCATCGGCGCGTCCTGGCAC
>JALYMN010000630.1 GCA_030773675.1 Actinomycetota bacterium | reverse complement strand
GCAGGTCCACGACGCCGTCTTGTCCGACCTCGAGCACCAGGCGCGCGCCACTCGGGTCCTCCCAGCGGACCACGCTGTTCCTCCCGGTCCGCCCGAGCAGCTGCGCCTCAGGCATGATCCGGTCGAGGAGCGCGCCGAGCTGCTGCTCGTCGGTGACGGGCAGGCCCGCGCAGGCCAGCGTCGAGCTCATCGAGACCGTAGGCCCCGACGCTTGAGGTGGAGCCGGAGGTCAAGGACCTGCGAGCTGGCCGTCAGGACGTCCTGAGTCGGGACCCGGCGACTGCTCGAGCCGGCAGTACCGCCTCACGTGAGGGCAGCCTCTGCCATCTCGGTGAGGGTTTCCTTGAGGACGTTGCCAGGAGGATGCCCTCCGCCTCGATGAGTAGTAGCCGCACGGCCGTAGCAAGGGGCTGTCGCAGCGCGGGAGCAGTCGCGAGACCAGGTCCTCCTGGCCACGATCGCGTACAGGACGGCGAACACCAGGATCTCGCTCTTGCCTGCCAGGGCCTGGTCCTGGTCGTGCAGGAGAACGCTTGTCCGGCCGATCCTCGTGACTCAGCTGCGGTCCTCGAAGCCGCGCGTGGCGCTCGAGGGGGCGTCGACGGCTCGGCAGCTGCGGGACCGGCGCCTACCGGGCTCGCAGATCAGGTCCAGGCGTACTGGGCCAGCAGCAGGCCCGTCACGATGACCGACTCCAGGACCACGAGCAGGGCGACGAGCGCGACGGCGAACTGGCGCTCGTCCGCAGGGAGCGGCCGGTCTCGTCCGAGCAGCGAGGCGGTCGCGGGGGCCGGAGCTGCCGCCGCGGCCGGCGGCAAGGGTGCCGGCGGTGCCAGCGGTGGGTCTGCGGGCCCGGCCTGGCGCGGCACAGTGACGGTGCGGACGGCGTCCTGGACGGTCATAGGGCTCCTCGCCGCTGCGACGAGTCGACCCGCCGCTGCGGGTCTCGTCGTCGAGGCTGCTCCGGCCGGCGCGGTGTGCCCAGGGCCGGACGACCCGTCCGGGCAGGGCCCTCCGGGCGTCCGCCGCAGCGCCGCTCCCGCCCGCGCTCGGGCATCCCGTCGAGCGTGAGCGCGCGCCGGTCAGCGTGGCCTGCCTCGCAGCAGCAAGCGTTCCACGCGCAACGCCACCGACAGGCGTCCCCGCCCCGGCACCTGGATCCGGGTGAGCAGGAGCGGTCCGCGCAGGAGATCGCATCAGCCGTGGCGGAGGCGGATGGGAATCGAACCCACCAGGACCGGATACCGACCCTCACCGGTTTTGAAGGCTGCTGTTCTGGTCGTCCTGACGCTGAGGGTTCAGTGAAACTGCACGTCAGCGTCGGTTCGTCGTCCTCGCGGGTCCGCTGCCGTGCGCCGACGTGCCACTCGTAGTGGCACGCGGATGGCACGCGCTCGGAGCGCCGGCAAGCGGGCCTTGTGCTTGTGGCCGCGCGGCATGTCTGCGTGTCACCTCCCTGGGCGTCGCGACCTGGACCACAGCGCGTCGCGCCGGTCCGCCGCGGCAGCGCGTGGCACGGGCACCAGGAGTGACTGCACTTCCTGCCCCGCCCCGCCCCGCCCCGGCGACGGACACGACGGCGACAGCGGGGCGGGTGCCGTGCGCAGTGACAGGGGGACGGCCACTCCCGACCGTGGCACCGGTGGAGGACGCCCTTACCGACGTCGAGTGGCGCGGGCTCGTCCTGCACACCACGGGCCGCGAGGCTCTCGAGCGCGACCGGGCCGGCGGCCCTCTGACGCTCTACTGCGACACCGACCCCACAGGAGACGCTGCACGTAGGTCACCTCGTGTCGCTGTTCGCTCTCCCACGCCTCCAGGTCGCGGGACACCGGCCGATCGCCTTGGCCGGTGGGGCCACCGGCCAGGGCGACCCGAGGGCGCGTGACTCCGAGCGCGTGTTCTCTCGCCTACGTCGCCGCCGCCGCCGTCGAGCGGCTGAGGACGCAGGTGGAGCGGGTCGTCAAGCTGGACGGCGACCGAGGGCTGCTGGTCGGCAACCACACCTGGACGGCACCTGTCGGCGTCCTCGACTTCCTGCGCGACGTCGGACGGCACTTCGTGTCAAGGAACAACTCAGGGTCCGCAAGCGTTCATCGCGGTTCGTCTGCCCAGGTCAGAGGCGGTGTCCTGTCCGGAGGCGGCCTCCCCTGTCCGTCGGTATACGAGTCCTGTGGCTACTAGTTTGGCTCCCGGTTGAGACCGTGGCGGTGAACCGGCCTGACCAGACGGAACCGGCTCCTCGACGATGTCGCAGGCGTCGGGCAGCGACCGTGGGAGCCGGTCGAGCTTGGTGACCACGAGGGCGTATCGCCGGCGCGGCAGGCCGCGAGGGCCTCGCGCAGCCCGGGCCGGGCGCGGGTGGTGCCGGTCAGGCCGTGGTCGACGTAGACCCGGTCGGCGTCGACGCCGAGGGCGGCGAGGCCGTCGCGCTGGGCCGTGAGGTCCTGGTTGGTTGTGGACACCCTGGCGTAGCCGATCTTGAGTCCGGTCGCGCCGAGCAGTGTGCCGTATGACGTGCCTGAGCGGGACTTCAAAGCGGCGGGCCTACTGGGACGACTGCTCGTGCTCCTGCTCGCGGGCCGGCTGGTCGGTGACCTTGTGCCGCTGGCCGTTCGGCTCGCGGGACGGGCGTCGGCTCGCCGTGTGCGTCTGCAGGCAGGGCCCGGGATTACGCACTGACTGTCGGTGCCATCTTGCGACCATGGTTGCATTGCGACCGTGGTCGCAGAGGTGGGGTCTTGGCAGTGGCGCTGCTGATGTACCGGCTGCCGCGGGAACCCTCGACGCCGCGCAGTGCGGTGTGGCGGCGGCTGCGGTCGCTGGGGGTGGCTCAGCTGGCCGATGGCCTGGTGGCGCTGCCGGCGGACGCGCGC
>JALYMN010000629.1 GCA_030773675.1 Actinomycetota bacterium | reverse complement strand
ACCTCGCCGCGCGAGGTGCCCGGCGGGCGGACCAGTGCCGGCGCCGCGCTCTGCTCCAGGACGCCGGCTTCGGCTCCGGCGGGCACGGGAGGCACGACCGGCACGGGAGGCACAGGAGGCACGGACGGCCGGACCCGCCACCAGGACGAGCGCAGGCCTCCGCCCGTGCCCGGCCAGGCGGCGGCGGCGTACACCGCCGCGCCGGTCGTCGTGACGCTGCCGCGGCTGCCCTCGAGCACGACGGTGCGAACCCGACCGCCCCACGCGCCGCCGCCGTCGCGGGCGGTGACGCGCAGCCGCTGCAGGGCGCCGAGGGCCGGGAAGCGCCGCTCGAGCGCGGTCACCGGCAGGCGCGCCGTCCAGGAGTGCACGGGGTTGGCCACGGCGCCGTCCCAGGGGTCGGGCCGGGCCACCAGGTAGGGCACGTGCCCGGCCGTGCTGTGACCGCCGTTGCTGCTCGAGAACTCCGCGAGCACGGGCCGCCCCTGCCAGGTGCGCACGACCCCGCGGGTCGCCCGTACGGCCTCGCTGGTGCTGGCTGGCTCCAGCTCGGTGACGCGGCCGCTCGCGGAGACGAGCCGGGTGCCGCCGAACACCTGGCACGCCGTGCTGTCGCAGATGTCGTAGAGCGCGCCGGCCCGCACCCGGTCGCGCTTGTAGGCGCTGTAGGAGCGGGCGGCGATCGCCTGCGCCTGGAGTGCGGCGGGCCGCCAGCCGGACGACGCCTCGCGCGGCACCACCCCCAGCAGGTAGTCCTCGAGCCCGAGCGAGACGACCGTCAGGAGCCCCGTGCCTCGGCGGACCGCCGACACCGACCCCCGGTAGTCGCGGCTCGCGCCGCCCGGGAACACGACCCGGGTCACGACGGGGCCGTCGAAGCGCACCGGGCCGGCGAGCGAGACCCGCCCGGCGAGCGCCTGCGGCGTCCACGCGCCGCCGGTCAACGACTGCAGCTGCAGGCCGGTCGCGTCCGGCACGACCCGCCAACGGCTCGGGCCGGCGGGCAGGACGGCGTGAACCCCGGAGGCGGCGTCCGTGGCCCGCAGCCCGGCGGCGGCGGAGACGACGGTGTCGCGCCCCTCGTCACCCGACAGCCAGACCCGGACGGGGCTGTCCGGCAGCACGGCGCGGGCGGTGCCCGGGTAGTAGGCGCTGGTGATCTCGTCCGCGGTGCGGCCGAGGCTCGCCGCGCCCTGCGCGCCCCACTGCGACATGCCGCGCCCGTGGCCCCAGCCGTGCCCCTCGACGACGAGCACCCCGTCCGCGGGCCGCTCGACGACCTCCTCCGCGGTCGCGGGTGCCGGGAGCAGGGCGAGTCCGGCGCCGAGCAGGCCGGTGAGGATGAGCAGGGCGGTACGGCGCATGGCGGGCTCGTCCCCCGGGACTGTCGACAAAGGTGGTCGATCAGGCATCGGCTGCACGGCGTGTCGGCTTGACGTCGACGGCGGGGACCGCCCGGCGTCCGAGGACGGCGCCGGCCCCGCCCCACAGCAGGTCGCCGGCGGTCATCACCACGCGGCTCAGCACCGCGACGGCGAGGGCGTCCGGCTCGGCGAGCACCGGCGCCAGCGCGACCACGAGCGCCGCCTCGCGCGCGCCCCCGCCGGCCGGCGCCACGACGACGAGGAACCCGACGGTCCAGGCCAGCGCGTACGCCCCGACGGCGAGCAGCGGCAGGGCGGGGTCGTCGGGGACGGGCTGCGCCCGCAGCAGCAGCCAGGCGTGCACGCCGTACGCCGCCCACATGGCGAGCGACCAGCCGACGGCCGCGCCGAGCCCCCGGGCCGACAGCGGCCGGTCCAGCGGCGCGCGGCGCAGCACGCGCAGGCCGACCCCGACGAGTCGGCTGAGCACCAGCGGCGCGAGGCAGACCAGCCCGAGCGGCAGCGCGAGCAGCACCCAGCCGTAGGCGTCGAGCGCGCCGGGGCTCGACAGCGGCAGCGTCGCCGCAGCGACGAGCAGGCCGGTGGCGACGAGCACGCCCATGAACAGCAGGCTCGCGGTGCCGACCCTGCTGCGGCTGACGCCGTGCTCGCGGCCGAGCTCCATCTGCGCGGCGACCGCGAACACGCTGCCCGGCACGTACTTCCCGAGCTGGCCGAGGAAGAACACGTGCAGCGCCGGGCCGAGCGGAAGGTCGCTGCCGAGGTCGCGCAGCAGGCTCCGCCAGACGAGCGCGCTGCACAGCAGCCCGACGAGCACGGCGAGCAGGCTCGCGACCACCGCCCAGGCGCTGGTGCGGCCGACCGCGTCGGCGAACGCGGGGCCCTCCGCGCGCAGGTAGACCGCCAGCCCGGCGAGCACGGCGAGCACGAACGCGGGCCGCGCGACGCGATGCGCGACGCGACCGGAGGGCACCCGGTCACGCTAGCCTCGCCGCCCATGACGCAGGCGCCCGCGAGCCGCACGCCCGAGACGCCCGGCGTGGTGATCGGCAACCACACGAAGAAGTACACGGCCAAGAACCCGGCCATCAAGTGGCTGACCGACCGCTTCGTGACGCGGCTCGACGGGATGGTCGCGCGGATCGCCGCCGACGGGCGCCCGGCCACCACCCCCCTCGAGGTCGGCGCCGGCGAGGGCGTGATCAGCGAGAAGATGCACCGCCGCTTCGGGTCCTGCGTCGGGCTCGACCTCCCGGACGCCGGCCTGCGGGAGGAGTGGCGGACCCGCCCCGGGCCGCTCTACCTGCACGGCGACGCCGAGCGGCTGCCTTTCCGCGACGAACAGTTTGACCTCGTGGTGTGCGTCGAGGTGCTCGAGCATCTGCGCGACCCGGACGCCGGGCTGCGCGAGCTCGCCCGCGTCACCTCCCGGCACATGCTGCTGTCGGTGCCGCACGAGCCGTGGTTCCGCGGGTCCAACCTGATCACCGGGCGCTACCTCAAGGACCTGGGCAACACGCCCGGGCACCTCAACCACTGGACCGGCGCGGGGTTCCAGCGGTTCGTGTCGCAGGTCGCGAGCGTGCGGGCGGTCGCGTCGCCGTATCCGTGGACGATCGTCTGGGCGACCAAGGCCTGAGGCGCGTCCTCGGGCCGCGGTGGCCCTCACGCCGCAGCCCTGCGCCTCCCCCGCAGCCCTGCGCCTCCCTCCCGGTCGTGATCATGCGCAGACGGCTGTCCGAGAGGCGGCGAGACCGGCGTACCTACATGATCGCGGGGCCTATACCGCAGTCGGTACTCCTGCAGCCGCCGTCCCGCTGCCCCTGACGCCCGACCCCTGACCACGGGACGGCCCTCGGTCACGCCGCTCTGTGCACGGCGGACATGCGCCCCGGCCGGCGGACCAGGCTCACCTTCTGCCTGCCGACCCTCCTGCCTTCCGCAGCTCCGCGGCCGGCCAACCCCGCTCGACCCTGCGCGGCCCGCGCTTCCGGCGCGAGACCCGCGACGTGTACGTGCTCGCGGAGCGAGCGGCGTGCCTGCAGCTCGCCTGCCAGGCCCTGCTCCTCGCCCTGCCCGATGCCGTGGTCAGCCACGTCACGGCCGCCCGCCTGCTCGGCCTGCCGGTGGACGCTCCCGCCGAGACCGCACTCCCGGTGCACCTGACCCGGCCGCCCGGGTGCAGCCCGGTCCGCCGGCCAGGGGTGGTGGCCCACGTCCGGGGGCTCAGCGCCGGTGACGTCGTCAGTCGCCACGGCCTGCGCCTGACCGCGGCGCCACGCGTGTTCCTGGACCTCGCGGAGGACCTGACGCTCGTCCCCCTCGTCGTTCTCGGCGACGCCGTGGCGGGGCTGGCCGGGGTCGCGGCGCTCGACGACGCCGTCGCCCGGGCTGCCGGACGAAGGGGTGTCGCCCGAGCGCGCGAGGCGTACCGGCACGTCGACCCGGGCGCCGAGTCACCCGGCGAGACTCGCACCCGCCTGCTGCTGCACGAGGCCGGCCTGCCGGCACTGCGACACGGCGTCCGGGTCCTCGTTGAGGACGGGCAGTGGCTGTGCACGCCCGACCTGGCAGACGACGTCGCGCGCGTGGCGGTGCAGTACGACGGCCTGGTGCACCTGCACCGCGGCCCGAGGCGGTGGCAGGCCGACATCGACCGCGACGAGCTGGCGAGGGCGGCGGGGTGGGAGGTCGTCGGCCTGACGTCGCTCGACCTTCGCCGGCCGGGCCGCGCCGTCGCCAAGGTGCAGGCGGCCTACGGGCGGGCGGCCGCACGCGGCCTGCACTCGCGCTGACCCACCCGGGCGCCACTCACGGCCCCGACGTCGTGATCATGCACGTACGGCGGTCGCAGGGGTGCTTCGACCGCCGGATGCGCATGATCACCGGGCTGGGGCGGGGCGGCGGAGGGAGGCTGCGCGGGCGCGCGGAGGCGGAGGCGGCGCAGGCAGCGCAGGC
>JALYMN010000628.1 GCA_030773675.1 Actinomycetota bacterium | reverse complement strand
GCCCTGGGGCGGCGCGCTCACGCCGACGCCAGCAGCGCGTCCGCCAGCGCGGTGTGCGTGACCAGGCCGTCGACGAGCCCGCTCGCCAGCGCGGCGGTGTCGGCGCGGGCCTTCGCCGTGCCGTAGGCGACGGCCAGCACCTCGGGCACCGGCCGGAGCTGCTAGATCTACGGCGAGTCGTCGTTCCCCATGTACCGCAAGGACGTGCTGCAGGCCGGGGGCGGACGATGCCGGAGAAGCCCACGCGGCGGGAGGTCGCCGACATCGCCGCCAAGGTCGACTGGGCGCAGCCGGGCATGAAGGGCATCTGCCTGCGCGGCCAGCCGGGGTGGGGGCAGGTGCTCGCCCCGCTGTCCACCGTCGTCAGCACCTTCGGCGGCACCTGGTTCACCGAGGACTGGCAGCCCGCCGTCAACGCGCCCGAGTTCACCGAGGCGACGCAGTTCCACGTCGACCTGGGGCGCAAGCACGGCGAGAACGGCGCACCCCAGGCCGGCTTCACCGAGTGCCTAAACAACATGACCCGGGGCAAGGTCGCAAGGTGTACGACGCGACGTCCGCCGCCGGCTCGGTGGAGGCGAAGGACTCCCCCGTCGCCGGCAAGATCGGCTACGCGCCGGCGCCGGTCGTGAAGACCGAGACCTCTGGCTGGCTGTACTCCTGGGCCTGGGCGTGCAGAAGGCCAGCAAGAACAAGGAGGCGGCCGCCGAGTTCATCAAGTGGGCGTCCAGCAAGGAGTACGAGGAGCTCGTCGGACAGCAGCTCGGCTGGGGGCTCCCGCCGGCAAGCGCTCCTCGACGTACGAGAACCCGCAGTACCTCGCCGAGGCGAAGGCCTTCGCCGAGCCGACCCGGACGGCCATCAACAGCGCCGACCCGGAGGACCCGGGCGTGCAGCCGCGGCCCGCGCCCGGCATCCAGTTCGTCGTCATACCCGAGTTCGCCGGCCTCGGGACCGAGGCGTCACAGCAGATCAGCTCCGCGATCGCGGGACGCACCACGGTCAAGGCGGCGCTCGACGCCGGTCAGGACGACCACCGCGCCGATCACGGACGTGGGCCCGGTCCCCGCGACCCGCACCGCCAGCGGGGAGCGCCGCCGGGTGCGGCGGCAGCGCGCGGGTGCCGGCCTCGGCCTGCTGGCCTGGGCGGTGGGCCTGCTGTTCTTCCTGCCGGTCGCCTGGATGGTGCTCACCTCGCTGCACACCGAGGCGGACGCGGCCACCAACCCGCCGTCCCTGGCCGCACCGCTCACACTCGAGGGCTACCGCAACTTCTTCGGCGCCGACACCGGCGTGACGCCCTGGCCGCCGCTGATCAGCCGCCGTCGTCGTCCCGCTCCCTGTGCTCGCCGCCGGCTTCGCGGCGCAGCACAAGCTGGTGCAGGGCCTCTCGCTCGGCGCCGTCAACTGACCGCTGTCCTGCCCGACCGCATGCGCGCGTCGGTCCTGCTCGCCCCCGGCGAGGTGCGGGTCGAGGAGCGGGCGGCGCCCCTGCCCCGGCGAGGCGCTCGTCCGGATCGGCTCCGTCGGCGTGGGAGGTCCGACGTCCACTGCTACGACCACGGGCGCATCGGCCCGTACGTCGTCGACCGCCCCCTCGTGCTCGGCCACGAGGCCGGGAGGGTCGTCGTCGCGCTCGGCCCCGACGTCGACGGGCGCCGGCTGCAGGTCGGCATGCGCGTCTCGCTCGAGCCCGGGGTGCCGTGCCGCTGCTGCGAGCAGTGCCCGGCGCGCTACAACCTCTGCCCGCGCATCGCCTTCGCCACCCCGCCGTACGACGGCGCGTTCGTCGAGCTCGTCGCGCACTCCGAGGCGTTCGTCCACCCGGTGCCTGACACGCTCTCCCACGACGCGTCCGGGCTGCTCGAACCGCTGTCCGTGGGCGTGTGGGCGGCGCGCCGCGGCGCGTCAGCCCGGGCAGCCGGTGCTCGTCACCGGCGCCGGGCCGATCGGCCTCGTGGCGGCGCTGACCGCCGGCGCCCGCGAGCCGCAGACGGTCAAGCCGGTGGTCCGGCCGGGCGCCTGAGTCAGGCGTCGCGCGCTCCCAGCGCCTCGAGCGTCGCTCGCGCGCCCCGCTCGTGCAGCGAGGTCAGGGTGTCGAGGTAGGCCGCGGTGAAGCGCTCGTTGTCGGCGAGGTCGCCGAACAGCTCGCGGTCCCCGACGAAGGCGAGCGGCTCCTCGGGCCACCGCCGGGCCGTGGCTGTCAACCGCTCCGCGAGCCGGTCGACCACCTGGATCGGCTGGCCCTGCTCGTCGACGCCCTCGGCGTACCGGGCCCAGCTCGCGACGGCGGCGGCCGCGCGGTGCACCTCGCCGCCGTGCGCGAGGTTGTGCCGGACGACGGGCAGCAGCCACTTGGGGATGCGGTCGGAGGTCTCTGCGGCGAGTCGGGCCACGGTGTCGCGGACCTCCGGGTTGCTGAACCGGTCGACCAGCTGCCGCATGTACGCCGGCAGGTCGACGCCGGGCACCGGCGCGAGGGTCGGCCTGCCCTCGCGGTCCATGTAGGCGAGCAGGAAGCGGGCGAACAGCGGGTCCTGGCACGCCTCGTGGACGAGGCGGTAGCCGCAGAGGTGGGCGAAGTAGGCGAGCGCCTGGTGGCTTGCGTTGAGCAGCCGCAGCTTCATCAGCTCGTAGGGCTCGACGTGCTCGACGAGCTGCACGCCCGCCTGCTCGAAGGGCGGGCGGCCCAGCGGGAAGGCGTCCTCGAGCACCCACTGCGTGAACGGTTCGCACACGACCGGCCAGCGGTCCTCCACGCCGAAGCGGCGGGCGAGCTCGGCCCGGTCGCCGTCGGTCGTGACCGGGGTGATCCGGTCGACCATGCTGTCGGGGAAGCTGACCTCGCTGCGGACCCACGCGCCGAGCTCCGGGTCGCGCATCTCCGCGTATGTCGCGAAGGACCCCCGCGCGACCTGTCCGTTGTGCTGCACGTTGTCGCACGACATCACCGCGAACGGCGGGACGCCCCGATCCCGGCGCCGGGCCAGCGCCTCGGTCACCAGCCCGAAGACTGTGGCCGGCGGGGCGCCGGAGGTGAGGTCGCGCTGGATGGCGGGGTCGTCGCGCACGAATTCGCCGGTGACCGCGTCGATGTTGTAGCCGCCCTCGGTGATGGTGAGGGAGACGATCCGGGTGGCCGGGTCGGCCATCGTCTCGACGACGGCCTCCGGGTCGTCGGGGGCGAACAGGTACCGCATCAGCGAGGCGACCACCCGGGCGTCGTAGCCACCGTCAGGCGACTTCACGACGAGCGTGTACAGCCCGTCCTGCGGGTCGAGGGCCTCCTGCATGCGCCGGTCCGACGGCAGGACGCCGACCCCGCAGACGCCCCACTCCAGGGCGAGCCCCTGCTCCATCAGCCGGTCGACGTACATGGTCAGGTGCGAGCGCGCGAAGCCGCCCACCCCGAAGTGCACGATGCCGACGCGCACCCCACCGCGGTCGTACGACGGCACCGCGACCCGCCCGGCCAGCTCCGAGAGCGCGCAGGCGTCGAGTTGCGTCATGGCACGTCCTCTCGTGCGGGGGCGGACCACGCCATCACGGGCGCGACCTCGCGCCGGCGTCCCGGTCGGGCGGTGGGGCTGCTCGCGGTCGCCGTCCGCCGGCTACTCGTGCTCGTCGAGGCGCGGGGCGCCCAGGACCGTGCTGCGCACCCGCTCCCACTGGCGGCCCCAGACCTGCAGCGGCGCGAGCGACGCCTCCAGCGTCGCGAGCTGGGCGTCGAAGGAGTCCAGCTGCTCCCGCAGGGCCCGGACCAGCGCCCGCTTCGCCTTGACCTCCTGCAGGAACAGGTCGAGCTGCACCGTCGGCGCCGGCGCCTGCTCCACGACCTGGCGCAGCGACCCGAGCAGCCCGGTCACCGCCCCCGGCAGCGGGGTCGCGCCGAGCGCGCCGCTCCCGGTGCGGCGCAGCGTGTCGACGACCACCGTGGTCCGCTCGAGCAGCTCGTCGACCGCGCTCCGGATTGACCCGCCGAACGGGCCGCGCTCCCGTCCCGAGCCCTGCGTCTCGTCCGCCATGCCCCACCTCCGTCGTCTCGGGCGCTCCGCATCCTGCCCGCGCCGCGGGCCGGACGCGTGCGCGCGGGACGGCGTTTCGCGCGCTGTCGAGGAGGAAGACCTGACCTGAGTGCCGCCCTCCGCCGGCGCGGTGTCGGCGGTCGTCCGACAGCGGCGCTGAGGAGACCGCGATGGACCTCCCGACCCTCGATGACCGGCCCGCGGACCGCCCCGCGGAGATCGTGGACGACGTCCTGGCCCCGCACCGCGCCGCGCTCGACGCCCTGGACGACCCCGCCACCAACGACCTCGTCGCCGTCACCTGGCTGGCCGCGCACCTCGCGGCCATCGAGGAGTGCCTCTACGCCGTGGCGCGCCGCAAGCTTCCGGACGGTGCGGCGACCGTCCACCAGCAGGTCGCGGTCGACCGGCGCCTGCACGAGGCGCTCTGGCGGCTGGACCGTCGGCTGACCGGCGACGTGCACCACGCCCACCACGACGTCGACGACCTGGAGAAGGCCGTGCGCGCCCGGCTGGAGGAGCACGCGGCCGGCGAGCACCGACTGCTCGAGCACCTGCTCGCCGTCCTCGACGACGAGGGGCGCGCGGACCTGACCCGTCGGATGGCGACCGCGCTGGAGCACGCTCCCACGCGACCGCACCCGCACGCGCCCCACCCGCTGTGGGTCGGCGGCGCGCTGCTCCGCCTCGAGGCGCTGGCCGACAGGCTGCGCGACCTGATGGACGGCCGGGACGTCCCGACCCCGCACGTCGTGCGTCCGCCGCGGGCGGCCGGGCCCTGGGCCTGCTACGTCATGGGGCTGCCGTACCCGAGCAGCGGCGAGGCGGCTCAGAGCCCCGGTGCCGAGAGCGACACGGGCGCGGCGAGCGGGAGCGGTCCGGCCGAGCGGCGGGAGCGGCACCCGCGGGACACGTCCTGGGCGGGGACCTGCGGGCCGTAGTCCCCGGCTGCCAGGGCCGGCGGACGTCCGACGCGGCGGCTGCGTGCGCCGGTGCCCCGCAGGCTGCGCGACCGACGGTGCCGGCGAGCCCTCCGGGGTGCTCGGTCACCGCGGGTGCCAACCGCCGCCGGCCTCGTCGACCTCGGTGAGGCCTCGCGTCCACGGTGGGGAGCCCGGCGGGGCGACGACCTCGACGGGACCGGCGGCCGTCTCCAGGCGCAGCAGGGGCGGCGGTTCCGCGGTCTGGTCCGCCTGGTCCGCCTCGTCCGGCGGCTGCGCGGTGCGTGGCGCCGTGAGCAGCCAGTGGGCGAGCCGGGCCAGCGACAGCTCGGCGTACCAGGTCCCGCCGTCCCGCTGCGCCCGCACCGCGGTGAGCACCGCGGCTGCGAGCAGGTGACCGCTGCCGTGGTCCAGGGCCTGGGCCGGCAGGACACCGGGCGCGCCGTCCGGACCGGCGAGCGCGTCGGCGATGCCGCTCGCGGCCTGGACGATCGAGTCGAAGCCCCGCCTGCGCGACCAGGGCCCGCTGCTGCCCCAGGCCGACACCGTCGCGACGACGAGGTGGGGGTGGCGCTGAGCGACGTCGGGCCTGCTCAGGCCGAACCGGTCGAGGCTGCCCGGCCGGTAGCCGTGGACGAGCACGTCGGCCTCGCCCAGCAGCTCCTCCACGCGCCGGCGGCCCGTCGGGGTCTGCAGGTCCAGCGAGAGGTGCCGCTTGCCGCTCCCGGTCTCGAGCAGCGTGTCGAGGTCCTCCGGCAGGCCGGGCGCGTCGAGGCGCAGCACGTCGGCGCCGTGGCTGGCGAGGGTGCGCGTCGCGACGGGGCCGGCGAGCACGCGGGTGAGGTCGAGCACGCGCAGTCCGCGCAGGGGCGGCTTGCGCGCGGGCACGTTCGCCGTCCGCTCGAGGGTCAGCAGCGGGAGCGCGGCCACCGTGCGGCCCTGCGGGTGCGCGGCCCACTCCTCCGCGGTCCGGACGGCTGCCGCGACGCCGCCGGCCGCCACCACGGTGTCCTCGACGTCCGTCGCGCTGCTGTCCGCGATGGCCGCCACCGGGTCGGGGCCGAGCGCGCGTCGCAGGGCGCGCTCGTGGTGCGGGTAGTTCGCGTGCAGCCGGACCCAGCCGTCCTGCGCGCGGTGGAACCGGGAAAGCGGCGCAAACCCGATGCCGCTGTCGGCACCCGGGCGCCGGTAGTGCCGCTCGCTGCGGAACGCCGCCGCGACGTGGGGTCCGGACAAGACGACCGTGCCGCTGTCTCCGTGCGTCAGCCGCTGCGCGGCGAGCAGCTGGGCGGCGACGGCGCCGACCGCCAGCTCGGCCACGGGCAGGGGCGACGGCAGCGGCACCGGACCCTCCACCCGCACCGCCGCCTCGGGCGGCTCCTGTCCTCCCAGCGCCGCCCACGCCGTCGACAGCACGGGCAGGACGGTAGTGCGGTTGCGCCCTGCAGGGTGCCGCCTCCCAGGCCGGTGGACTCAGGCAGCACCCGGACACGCAGTTCCGACCGACCTGACCGCCTCGCGTCGCTGCTGCCGGAGCAGGGCGCCGCGCCGCGTTCGAGGCCTGGTCCAGGCGCTCGCTGCGGCCGTCGGGCGCCGATGCGTCGTCCACAGGCGGTTCACACCCGGGTCACCGGCGGTTGTTCACAGGCAGCTAGGCCCGCTGAAACTGTCGGTGCTTCGAACTAGCGTTCGATGCATGACAGCAGCTGCTCCTCCGCTCGACGCGCCCGCTGGGCCGGCTCCGTCCGCTGCGCCGAACACGTCCGCTGCGCCGGTCGGCCCGGCTGCATCTGCCGGGCCGGCTGGGCCCGGTGCGGTGCACGCGGCGCTGGTGACGGCGGTCGACGCGGTCGTCGCGCAGCAGTTGGACGGGTTGTGGCCGGACGAGCTGCAGGCGCACATCGCGGCGGTCGCGGCGCAGCTGCAGCGCCTCGCCGGGTTCGTCTCGGCCGCCACCGGCCGGCTGCACCAGCACCGGCGGGCAGCTGCCCACCCCGGACGCGGCGCCGCTCGGTGGTCGGCTGGGTGGCCGAGACCACCCGCAGCGGCCCGGCCGCCGCGGGCAGTCAGCTGCGCACCGCGCTGGCGCTGCCGGGTCTGCCGCGGGTCTCCCGGGCGGTGCTGGACGGCACGCTCACCCTGGCGC
>JALYMN010000627.1 GCA_030773675.1 Actinomycetota bacterium | reverse complement strand
GTTCAGGACGGCCGCCGCCGGGAGGGACGGTCTGCCGCTGGACCTGTCAGGTCACGCTGCCAAGGTCCTCTCCCGGCGACGGAGGTGGACCAGCGGGACAGTCCCGCCACCAGCAAGGTTGACGGATGAGACGCCAGCTCGCGCCGGGCAGCGTCGCGCCGATCGCGGCGACCAACCCGCGGTGGCTGTCGCTGGTCACCAGCCGCACGCCGGTCAGGCCGCGGGCGGTCAGGTCGCGGAAGAAGCTCAGCCAGCCGGCGCCGTCCTCCGCGGTGCTGACCTGCAGCCCGAGGATCTCGCGGTAGCCGTCGGCGTTCACCCCGGTGGCGAGCAGCGCGTGGACGTGGACGACCCGGCCGCCCTCGCGGACCTTGAGCACCAGCGCGTCCGCCGCCACGAACGTGTACGGGCCGGCGTTCAGCGGCCGGGACCGGAAGTCCGCGACGTGCGCATCAAGGTCCTTGGCCATCACGCTGACCTGGCTCTTGGACAGCCGGGTGATCCCGAGGGTCTCGACGAGCTTCTCCATCCGCCGGGTGCTGACGCCGAGCAGGTAGCACGTCGCGACGACGGTGGTCAGCGCGGCCTCGGCGCGGCGGCGGCGCTCGAGCAGCCAGTCCGGGAAGTACGACCCGGAGCGCAGCTTGGGGATCGCCACGTCCAACGTGCCGGCCCGGGTGTCGAACTCGCGGTGCCGGTAGCCGTTGCGCACGTTGATCCGATCCGGGCCGGACGCGCCGTAGGGGGCGCCGCAGATCGCGTCGGCCTCGGCGCTCATCAGCGTGTTCACGAACGTCGTCAGCATCTCGCGCAACAGGTCTGGCGAGGCCGCGCCACGTGCTCGTGCAGGAAGCGGGCAGGGTCGATACTGCTCGGAGCGGTCACCGCGGCGGTCTCCTTCGAAAGCACTGTGAGAGGTCTTCCGAAGCATCACGCTGTGGCCGCCCTTCAGCGCCTACGCCACGCCCGGCGCTGGGCCGGCCCGTCGCACACCGCTCTGGTGGACACCACTTACGGCGGCACCGCCCCAGTCTCCGGCAAACGGTGCGTCCCGGGCGACCGCGCTAATCTCGGGTGGCCCGGATGTGGTCAGTACGGGTCAGGCGCCGGGCTGGTTCGGGGCACCGACTACGGCTACTTCTCGGCATCTGGCGCCGACGCCTTGCGTCGCTGGCGATCCTGGCCGTGCTCCGCGGAGTGGGAGAAGCAGAGCCGCCGGCGGTGGCGAGCCTCAACTGAGGTTGTGCTGATCGTTGACGAGCAGGCCGCCGTCTCCCGCCCCGCCAAGGCACGACGCCAGGAGGCAGAAGATGACGCAGACGCAGAGCACCGCCGTGACACCCGACCGGGCGCGGGAGGCCTGGGAGCGGTTTGGCGCCGCCTGGGAGCGCGGCGACATGTCCGGCATCGACGAGATGTTCAGCGACAACCTCGTCTACCACGTCCCGCCGTTCCCTGACTTGGACAAGCAGGGGCTGAAGGACTTCATCGCCGCTTTCCGACAGGGCTTCCATGACTTCCACGTGACCCTGGAGGAGGACCTGCTGGCCGACTCACGGTCGCTGCACCGGTGGCGCGTGGAAGGTGTGTTCGCCGGAACCACGACGCTGCTGCCAGCCCAGCCCACCGGCGCCAGCACCACCGCCATCGGCAACCTGCTGTTCCACTGGCAGGACGGGCAGATCGTGGAAGCCTGGCACGCCGGCGACTGGCTCGGCTGGCTGACCCGCGCTGGCGTCCTGCCCCCACTCGGCTGACGCGGCAAGGACGCGACCAGGTGAGCCAGGCAGACGCAGACAAACTCAACGACACGATGCTGCAGGGTCTGGCGCGAGGAGACGCGGCGCAGATCGCCTCCGTCTACGCCCCCGACGCGCGGCTGCTGCCGCCGGGCCTGGACGTCCAGACCGGCGATGACATCCAGCGGTACTGGCAAGGCGCGGTCGACGCCGGACTGCGCTACGGCCACATCGAAACGATCAGCTACGAGGAGCACGGCGATGTCGCGATCGAGGAGGGTCGCTGGGAGCTACGGGCCGCAGCGGACTCGCCGGTCGTAGACGCGGGCAAGTTCCTGATCGTTCACCGGCGGCAGCCGGACGGGACCTGGAAGTACGCGCTGGACATGTTTCAACTCCAGCTTGGCACCTGCCTCCGCATGACCACCGGCCGCTCGAATCTGCCCGGGCGCTGCGAGCCTCCGGTACCCGGACTCCTGCCCCTCCAGCATCCTCGGCTACGGCGGCTTCCACCGGATCGCTGGCCCAGCAATCGTGGCTGCCGAGCCGCAATCCGGGGTCGCCGCAGAGCAGCGAGCCGGTCTGCTCCTCGTAGACCGAACCGCCTCCAGCGGCAGAACGCGCAGTGATGCCTGCTCAGCCCTGCTGCTGCCACCCCGGGTGGGTCAGGTCGCGGGGGTCGAAGTGGTTGACCTGCTCGACGATCTTGCCGTCGTCGTCGACCGTGAAGCGGTCGGCCACCCGGAGCAGGACGGGGGGATCGGTCCTGACTTCGACCTCGGCCTCCCCGACTGCTGCAGTCAGGGCCTCGTTCAGGTAGACGTCCGCGACTCTCACCTCCCCGAGCAGCCCTGTCAGGGGCGCCCACCACGTCTGGCGCAGGGTCTCCCGGCCACGCAGCGGCACGTTCACCCCACCCGGTGCTAGCGGTGCCCGCAGCGTGACGTCCTCAGCGAAGGGGATGCGGTCGAAGTCCTTGTCACGAAGGCCGTCGAAGTAGCCCTCCACGGCAGCGCGGAGCGTCTCTTTGCGCTGGGCATCGTCCTGCATCACTCGTCACTCCTTCTGACTCAGTGGACCGGCGGTGCCGGCGACCACGACGGAGCCGATGCCCTCGCCGCAGTGCGCTCTCGCGGTCATAGACCCGCACGACTCGGGGCGTCAACCGGCGAGCCCCTTCCGCACCGGGGACTTCCGGCTGCGAACCAGGTAGTCGCGCCAGACCCTCCGGCTACCTACGATCGCGGCCAACGCGGCGGCGTTATCTCGTCCGAGCCGAACCGCTCGAGCCCCGCCGCGAGGTTGTCGAGCGCCTCGTCGAGCGTGGCCCCGACGGCACGCTTGACCGCTCTCAGCCGGCCGTGGGGCTCGGCGAGCCGGGCGTACCAGCGGCCCTGGCGCTGCTCTGCGTCGACCTGCAGCTCGCCCCCAGCGCGACGTGCTGACCCAGTAGGTCGGCACCAGGCCCCTGCCTCTACTCGCAGGCGACGCCGTCGTTGTCCCGGTCCAGACCCGCCCGGTAGCCCGCCTGGCCGCGGAACAGCGGGGCTCGACCGGCGGCGTGTACGGCGTCGGCGACCTTCGACGATCCGAACCGCGTGTCGTGCGCCGGACTGGCTCCGGTGCTGGCGCTGGGGCAGCGCTGTGGGCTGCCGAGCCTGGTCGGGGGCACCCTGACGCTGAAGGCTCCGGCGGTGTTCACGCGCCGTTGAAGGTGCCGGCGCTGATCGGCGGCATGGTCGCCGGCGCGGACTCCATCAACGACATGGACCTGCTGCGGCACGGCGGGATGAACCGGCTGTTCGCCGGCGCGCGGGCGCCCTCGACGCTGGGCACGTTTCTGCGAGCGTTCACCTTCGGGCACGTGCGCCAGCTCGACGCCGTCGCCGCCCGCTTCCTGGCCCGGCTCGCCCGAGCGACGCCGCTGCTGCCCGGCGCCGATCAGGTCGCCTACGTCGATCTGGACGACACCGTCGGGCAGGTCCACGGCTACGCCAAGCAGGGCGTCGGGTTCGGCTACACCGGCGTGAAGGGGCTCAACGCGCTGCTGGTCACGCTCAGCACCCCGACCGCGGCGCCGGTGATCGCCGCGACCCGGCTGCGACGGGGCTCGGTCAACAGCGCCCGCGGCGCGGCCCGGCTGTCGCCGACGCCCTGGTCACCGCCCGAGGGAGTTCACGCAGCAGGTCGAGCAGCGCAACGTCGCCGAGGTCTTCGCCCGCGGGGACAGC
>JALYMN010000626.1 GCA_030773675.1 Actinomycetota bacterium | reverse complement strand
CAGCTGGTCGAGCGGCCGGCGCCGCGCCCGGCGTACGAGGACCGCCCGCTCGCCGACCGGCGGGTGCTGCGCGCCGTTCCCGCGCCCGCGCTGGTGCTCGCCCAGACGGGCGACCCGCTGCACGGCGTCGACGTCGCCCGCGACCTCGCCGCCGCGCTCCCCTGCTCCGAGCTCGTCGTGCTGCCCGAGGGCGGGGTCTTCTGGACCGCCGCCCGCCGCGCGCAGGACGCGCTCGCCGACTCCCTGACGCCCGAGGAGGACCTGTGAAGGCCCCTGCCCCCGCCCTGTCCGAGCACCTCACCGAACGGCTCGAGCAGGCCGTGCACCGCCACCTCGCGGTCGCGCAGGACTGGATGCCGCACGACTACGTCCCCTGGGACGAGGGGCGTGACTTCGCCGCGCTGCCCTGGGAGGAGGGGCAGAGCCGGTTGCCCGCGCCGGTACGGTCCGCGGTGGCGCTGAACCTGCTCACCGAGGACAACCTGCCCGGTTACCACGGCGAGCTGGCCCGCATCTACGGCGACAGCGAGCCGTGGCGCGCCTGGCTGGACCGCTGGACCGCCGAGGAGGGCCGGCACAGCATCGTCATCCGCGACTACCTCGTCGTCACCCGCGCGGTCGACCCGGGAGCGCTCGAGACCGACCGGATGGCGACCGTCTCCGGCGGGTTCCGCGCGCCGGACAAGGACGTGCTGCGCACCCTCGCCTACGTCGCCCTGCAGGAGCTCGCGACCCGCGTGTCGCACCGCGGCACCGGGCGGCTGTCGACCGACCCCGGGCTGGACAGGCTGCTCGCCCGGGTGTCGACCGACGAGAACCTGCACCACGTGCTCTACCGCGACCTCGTGCAGGCCGCGTTCGACGCCGCGCCGGACGCGATGATGCGCGCCCTGGTCGACGAGGTCGCCGGCTTCCAGATGCCGGGCACCGGCATCCCCGGCTTCGTCCGCCGCGCCGCCGTGGTCGCCAGGGCCGGCATCTACGACCTGCGGGTGCACCGCGACGAGGTCGTCACGCCGCTGCTGCGCTACTGGAAGGTGTTCGAGCTCGAGGGGCTGTCCGCCGAGGGCGAGCAGGCGCGCGAGGACCTCTCCGCGGTGCTGGCCGAGCTGGACCGGCGGGTCGCGCGGCTGTCGTCGCGGCGCGACCTGGTGACCACGTGACGGGGCTGCTGGAGGGCAAGCGCCTGCTCGTCACCGGGGTGCTCACCGAGCAGTCGATCGCGTTCTCGGTGGCCCGCACGGCGAGCGAGCAGGGCGCCACGGTCGTGCTGTCCGGGTTCGGGCGCAGCCTCAACCTCACCCGCCGCATCGCCAGACGGCTGCCCGGCGAGCCTCCGGTGATCGAACTCGACGTGACGAGCGAGGACGACCTCGCCGCGCTGCCGGACCGGGTGCGCGAGCACGTCGACGGCCTCGACGGGGTGCTGCACGCGATCGGCTTCGCGCCGGCCTCCGCGCTGGGGCACGGAGTGCTCGAGACCTCCTGGGACGACGTTGGCACGGCGCTGCACGTCTCGACCTGGTCCTACGTGGCGCTCGCCCGGGCCTGCCTGCCGCTGCTGTCGCCGGGCTCGTCGTACCTGGGGCTCGACTTCGACGCGCGGGTGGCCTGGCCGGCGTACGACTGGATGGGCGTGGCCAAGGCGGGGCTCGAGTCGGCCAACCGCTACCTGGCGCGTGACCTCGGCGCGCAGGGCGTGCGGGTGAACCTGGTCGCGGCCGGGCCGCTGAAGACGATGGCGGCCAAGAGCATCCCCGGCTTCGCGGCGTTCGAGGAAGCCTGGGCGCAGCGCGCGCCGCTGGGCTGGGACGTCGCCGACCCCGAGCCGGTGGCGCGGACGTGCGTCGCGCTGCTGTCGGACTGGCTGCCCGCCACGACCGGCAGCATCGTCTACTCGGACGGCGGGTTCAGCGCGATCGGCGTCTGAGCCTCGTCCAGCCGGACGCTCAGGCGGCGCGGCTGCCGGCCGGCGTGAGCGGACGGCGGACGTCTTAGACCGACAGGCCTTTTAGCTTCCACAGCAGCGCCTCGCGGGCGGTCCGGAGGCAGCGGTGCAGGTCGGTCTTGTCGTCCGGTCGGCTCATGCCCAGCACGCTCTCAGACACCGACAGCGCTGAAGCCCCCGTCGACGTACACGA
>JALYMN010000625.1 GCA_030773675.1 Actinomycetota bacterium | reverse complement strand
GCGCGAGGGCGCCTGCGGCGCGCTCGAGGCGGGGTACGGCGAGCCCTGCATCGGGCCGGTCTGCGGCTGCGCCGTCCCGACCGGACGGCGCAGCGGCTCGTGCCGCCGGGCGGGGGTGGGCACCCCTCCGTCGAAGCCGGCCGCGATCACGGTGACCCGCACCTCGTCGCCGAGCGCGTCGTCGATGACCGCGCCGAAGATGATGTTGGCTTCCTGGTGCGCCGCGTCGGCCACCAGCTGGGCGGCCTCGTTGATCTCGAACAGCCCCAGGTCGCTGCCGCCGGAGATCGACAGCAGCACGCCGTGGGCGCCGTCCATGCTGGCCTCGAGCAGCGGGCTGGCGATCGCCATCTCGGCGGCCACCACCGCGCGGTCGTCGCCGCGGGCGTTGCCGATGCCCATGAGCGCGCTGCCGGCGTTGGTCATGACCGACTTGACGTCGGCGAAGTCGAGATTGATCAGGCCCGGCGTCGTGATCAGGTCGGTGATGCCCTGGACACCGGAGAGCAGGACCTGATCGGCGCTCTTGAAGGCGTCCATGACGCTGACGTGCTTGTCGCTGATCGACAGCAGCCGGTCGTTCGGGATGATGATGAGGGTGTCGACCTCCTGGCGCAGCGCCTCGATGCCCGCCTCGGCCTGCTGCGCCCGCCGGCGGCCCTCGAAGGAGAACGGCCGGGTGACCACGCCGATGGTGAGCGCGCCCAGGCCGCGAGCGATGTTGGCCACCACCGGCGCCCCGCCGGTGCCCGTGCCGCCGCCCTCGCCGGCGGTGACGAACACCATGTCGGCGCCCTTGATGACCTCCTCGATCTCCTCGCGGTGGTCCTCGGCGGCCTGCCGGCCGACCTCCGGAGCCGCACCCGCGCCGAGGCCGCGGGTCAGTTCGCGGCCGACGTCGAGCTTGACGTCGGCATCGCTCATGAGCAGCGCCTGCGCGTCGGTGTTGATCGCGATGAACTCGACGCCCTTGAGGCCCACCTCGATCATCCGGTTGACGGCGTTGACGCCGCCGCCGCCGATGCCGACCACCTTGATGACGGCGAGGTAGTTCTGCGGAGCTGCCACGGGCGGAGGGGCCTTCCAGGAGCAGTCGGAGCGGTCGCGGACGCGCGACCGCACTGGACCAGTGTGCGGTGTCGAGGCGTGCTGAAGGGTGTAGGAGCGCCGGCGACGGGCCGCCGGACCCCCTCCTCACCCTCAGGTAGACCCTTGGAGTTATGTCAGCCTGAGGTGTACGGGCCGGGACGGTACGGGCGCGGCAGCGCCAGGGTCAACCCGCGTACGGCGTGTCGCACGACGGCACAGGGCACCACGCGCGGTGACGCGCTGGTGGCGCTCAGCGCCGGTCGTGAGCGCGTTTGACCTGGTACATCGCCCGATCGGCGAGCCCGAGCAGGGTCGGGCCGTCGTCCTCGCCGCGCGCGCTGACTGCCGCGCCGATGCTCACCCCGACCTGCACCTTGTCGGGACCCAGCGCCAGGGGCTCCCGGACCGCCTCCTCCAGGCGCTTCACCAGCGGCGCCAGGCCCTCCTCCGAGACGCCCTCCACAAGCACGACGAACTCGTCGCCGCCGAGCCGGGCGACCGTGTCGGAGGGCCGGACGCCGGCCACGAGCCGGCGGGCGACCGTGCGCAGCACCGTGTCGCCAGTGGCGTGGCCGTGCGCGTCGTTGACCTTCTTGAAGCCGTCGAGGTCGAGGAACAGCAGGCCGGTGCGACCGCCCGAGCGGGCGTCGCGGGCCAGCGCGCCGCGCAGCCGCTCCTCGAGCAGGGCGCGGTTGGCCAGGCCGGTCAGGGGGTCGCGCACCGCGCGCTCGGTCATCGCCGCGGTGAGGTTGCGCAGGTCCTGCTCGGCCTTGCGGCGCTCGGTGATGTCCTGCGCACTGACGGCGAACCACAGCGGAGCGCCGGACGCGTCGCACACGACCCGCATGCCGTGCAGCACCCACAACTCGCCGCCGTCTGGACCGGCGTAGGGGACCTCGGCCGACAGGGTGCGCTCGGAGCCCGCGAGCAACGCCTCCACGGAGGTGTGCTGACCGGGCGGCGCGTTCTCGTGCAGCACGGCGGAGAAGGGCAGGCCGATGAGGTCCTCGTGCCGCCGCCCCACCAGTGCCGCGAAGGCATCGTTGACCCGGACGTACCGGGTGTCGAGGTCGGCCAGCGCGAGACCCACCGGCACCTCGACGAAGAAGGTCTCGAACGTGTCCGTGGAGCCGATCAGCGCTTCGAAGGTCCGGCGGGCGGCCTCGGCGCGGCTCCGGCTCGGGCGGGTGGGCAGGACGCCTCCTCGGTCGGGGTCCCGACGGTCGTACCCCTTCCGCCGCCCCGCTCACTGCCGGACGACGACCCCCGGCGACGAGATGTCGTAGCGCGCGCCCGGCAGGCGCAGCAGCGCCTGCGCGGCGACGGCCTTCTCGTCCGCCCGGCTGCCGTCGCCCCACACCACCTGCCGCCCGTCGCGCAGCCGCAGGACGACGGCGTCGGGCGCCGCCGCGTGCACGATCGCGGTG
>JALYMN010000624.1 GCA_030773675.1 Actinomycetota bacterium | reverse complement strand
GCGCTCGAGCGGGCGACGCCCGCCCAGGCGGCCGCGGTGCGCCGGCACCTCGGCGACCCGCGCCTGTCCGACGAGGGGCTGGCCGCGCTGCGCGCGGTGCTGACGGAGACCGGCGCCTGCGACCGGGTCGAGGGGCTGATCGGCGCGCTGCTGGACGACGCGCTGCGCGCCGTGCGGGCAGCGCCGCTCAGCCCGGAGGCGCGGTCCGTGCTGGAGGAGCTGGCGGTCGCCGCCACCGCCCGCAACGCGTGAGCGGGTGAGCGGCACGCGGCGCACCTAGCCTGGGCGTCGTGACCGTGACCCGGCAGCTGTCCGCCAACGACCCGTGCTGGTGCGGCAGCGGCCGCAAGTACAAGCGCTGCCACAAGCTCGCCGACCTCGACCCGGACCGGGCCGCCGCCGAGCAGGCCGCGCGGGAGCAGGCCGAGCGCGAGGCCGCGCGGTGGGTCCGTCCCGGACGGCTGTCGCCGTGCCGCGAGGTGCCGGCGCACATCCCGCGCCCCGACTACGCGCTCGACCCGCACGGCCGCCCACGGGACCGCGGTTCCGCCCGGCCCAAGACGGCGGAGGAGGTCGACGGCATGCGGCGCGCCTGCCGGGCCGCCGCCGAGGTGCTGGCGCTCGGCGGCGCCGCCGTCCGCCCCGGCGTCACGACCGACGAGCTGGACGCCGTGGTGCACCAGGCCTGCGTCGACCGGGGCGGCTACCCGTCACCGCTCGGCTACGGCGGTTCGGTCATGCCGTTCCCGAAGTCGCTGTGCACCAGCGTCAACGAGGTCATCTGCCACGGCATCCCGGACTCGACCGTGCTGCGCGACGGCGACATCGTCAACCTCGACGTGACCATCTACCTCGACGGCTTCCACGGCGACACCAACGCCACCTTCTGCGTCGGCGAGGTCGACGAGGCGAGCCGCCGTCTCGTCGAGGTCACCCGCGAGTCGCTGGACGCCGGCATCGCCGCCGTGCGGCCGGGCGGGCGGGTGCGCGACATCGGCCGCGCCATCCAGCCGTACGCCGAGTCGCGGGGCTACGGCGTCGTGCGCTCCTTCGTCGGGCACGGCATCGGGCGCACCTTCCACAGCGACCCGCAGGTGTTCCACTACGACAACCCGGCTGCCCGGATGGTGCTCGAGCCCGGCATGACCTTCACCATCGAGCCCATGATCACCATCGGCGACCACCGGCACGAGTTGTGGGACGACGGCTGGACGGCGGTCACCGTCGACCGGTCCCGCAGCGCGCAGTTCGAGCACACCGTGCTCGTCACCGAGGACGGCGTCGAGGTGCTCACCGCCGGCGGGTGACCGCCCACCGCTCCCGCGCCTCGCGCAGCACCGCTAGGGCGACCGCCCGCCCCTGCACGCCCTCGTCGGTCGGGGTCGACCCGGCGTCCAGCTGCTTGTAGACCGCGAAGAACTGGCCGATCTCGCGCGCGACGTGCGGCGGCAGGTCGTCGAGATCGCCGACGTGCTCGTACGCCGGCTCGCCGATCGGCACGCACAGCAACTTCGCCTCCGGCCCGTGCCGGGTGCCGATCCACTGCACGCCGACGGCCCGGCAGCGCACCCGCACGCCGGGGAAGGTCGGTTCGTCGAGCAGCACCAGCGCGTCGAGCGGCTCCTCGTCGCTGCCGGTCGTCTCCGGCACGAAGCCGTAGTCGGCGGGGAACGCGACCGCGCCGATCAGCCGCCGGTCGAACCGGACGACGCCCTGCTCGGCGTCCCACTCGTACTTGTTGCGGCTGCCCCGCGGCACCTCGACGACCACCTCCAGCACCCCGGGGTCCGGCTCCGGGACGTCGTCGACGAGGTGGCGGGCCATGAGCACGTCGTCGACGGCGCGGCCCTCCAGCACGAACTCGCCGCGCAGCACGCCCTCGACGACGAACCCGCACGCGGCGTAGAGCCGCCGGGCGCCCTCGTTCGGACCGAGGACGCGCAGGGCCAGCTTGCGCACGCCGCGCTCGCGGGCGTCGGCGACCGCGGCCTCGAGCAGCCGGCGCGCGACACCGGCGCGGCGGTGGGCCGGGTCGACGGCCAGCCCCTGGACCTCGAGCACGTGCGCGTGCGCGGCCAGGGGCACCGGCTGCACGGTCTTCACGTAGCCCACGACTGCGCCGCCGACCTCGGCGACGAGCACGTGGTCCGGCGCCGTCCGCTCGCCGAAGAAGGGCGTTCCCTCGTCCGGGGCCGGGGCGGGCGTGCTGTCGGGCCCCCAGGTGGCGGCGTCCAGCGCGGCCAGCACGCGCTCGTCGCCGGGCACGGCCGGGCGCACGGTCACGGGCTCGCGGGGCACCGACGGATCATCTCCTGCGCGTGGTCGACCCGGGCTCCCGGCACCTCGTCGTCGTGACCCGCCGGCGCGCCGCGACCCGGACGTGCCGCGGGGTGCGCGAGCTCCCCGCGTCCGGCACCTCGTCGTGGTGACCCGCCGGCGCGCCGCGACCCG
>JALYMN010000623.1 GCA_030773675.1 Actinomycetota bacterium | reverse complement strand
GCGCCCAGCGCGCGGCGAGCCGTCGCCGGGTCACCGGCGGCCGCGGCGATGGCGCCGAGGTGGTACTGCAGGGCGGGCAGTCGGGTCCCGAGCCGCAGCGCCGCGCGGGCGACGGGTAGGGCCTCGGCGGAGCGGCCGGCCCGGTGCAGCGCCCACGCGTAGGCATCCTGCACGAGCACCGCCTGCGGCCGGTCGCGGTAGGCCGCGGAGGCGTAGCGCAGCGCCGTGGCCGGGTCGCCGTGGTCGGCCTCGAACAGGGCGAGCTCGAGGTCGACGTCGGCGCCCTGCGCCGCGAACAGCTGCTGCGTGGCCCGCACGACGTCATACTGGTCCTGGGCGGCGTCCCGCTGGCCCGAGGCCTCGAGCAGGGTGCCCAGCTCGACGAGGTGCTGCGGCGCGGGCAGGCGCTGCACGACCTCGCGGTGGTCGGCGAGGGCTGCCTCCGTCTGGCCCTGGGCGGCGAGGACGCGGGCGCGCCCGGCGAGCGCGGGCAGGAAGGTGGGGTCGGTCTGCAGCGCCCGGTCGTAGCCGGCGCGCGCGGCGGTCAGGTCGCCCTTGTTCCAGGCAAGCTCGCCGAGCTGGTGCGCGGCGAAGGCCCGGTCCGACGGGCGGGACGCCGACGACTCGGCCTGCTCGAGCAGCTCCCGTGCCCGGTCGACGCGGCCGCGCAGCTCCGCGGCGTAGCTCGCCCGGGTCAGCGAGTCGACCGCGGGCCGGAGGTCGAGCATGCGCTGGACGGCGTCCAGCGCCGCGTCGTAGCGGCCGAGCTCGACGAGCGCGTCGGTCTTCACCCCGTACGCCGTCGCGCTGTAGGGGTTGACGGCGAGGGCGGCGTCGGCGAGCCGCAGGGCCTCGGCGAACTCGTGCCGCGCCGCCGCGAGCGTCGCCTGACCGGTGAGCGCCGCCGCGTTGGCCCGCGGCTGGACCTGCAGCGATCGCGCGAAGGCCTTCTCGGCGCGCCCGTACGACGACGGGTCCGCGGTGAGCCGGGCCCGCTGGACGTGGCCCAGGCCCAGCTCGGCCCAGCCCTGCGCGTCGTCCGGGCGTCGCGAGAGCCGCTGCTGCAGCCCGGTGAGCGGGTCGGCGGGCGCCGGGGCGACCGCCGGTGCCTGACCGCGCGGAGTGCCTGCGGCGGTGCCGAGCGCGAGCAGCCCGGCGGCCAGGCCGACGACGGCGAGGCCGGAGAGCGCTCCGCGGGCCCAGCGCTGCACGAGGTCCTCCAGTGGTGGCGAGCGGCGGGTCCACTCCGTCTCGGGCTGTTCGGGCGCGGACGGGCAGCGGTTCGCCGCCGTCCCCGACCGGCGACCCGCGACTCCGTCCGGCCCGAGGCAATCCGTCCCGGCCACCGGAACGAATGGCTGTCGCCGACGGTGGTGGCGCTCTTCGCAACAGCATGACACGGTGCGTCGCCCCGACCGGTCTCCGGCGGGACACCCGTCCCACCCTGCCCTCTGAGGAGTCCCCCCTTGGCACGACTCGTCCCGCCAGCGAGGAGGCGCGGCCTGGCCGCCCTGCTCGCCGGCGCCACCGCCGTCAGCGGAGCCGCACTGCTCGCGCCCGGCACCAGCACCGCCTCGAGCCACCGCGAAGCGCCGTACATCTCCATGGACCCGTCGGTCGACAACACCGACACCTACGCCTTCGTCAGTCCTGACGACCCGAACAGCGTCACGTTCATCGCGAACTGGTGGCCGTTCGAGGAGCCTGCGGGCGGTCCCAACTTCTACCCCTGGGACCCGGACGCCGCGTACGACATCAACATCGACAACGACGGCGACGCCAAGGCGGACATCGTCTACCGGTGGACGTTCAACAACCGGGACCGCCGCGACGACGTCCAGAACGGCGGCCTGCCCGGGACGATCCTCTACAACAACGGGCCCGTCACCTCGCTGGACGACGAGAACCTGCTGTTCCGCCAGACCTACGACTTGACCGTCATGCGGGAGGGCTCCTCCACCGGCACGGTCGTGCTGGACGACGCACCGGTCGCACCGTCCAACGTCGGCGTCGCGTCGATGCCGGACTACACCAAGCTCCGCAGGGAGGCGGTCCGTACCGTCGCCTCCCCAGCCGGTCAGACGCAGAGCTACGTCGGCCAGGCCGACGACCCGTTCTTCCTCGACCTGCGCGTCTTCGACCTGCTCTACGGCGGCAACCTCTCGGAGCGTGGCTACGACACGCTCAAGGAGTACAACGTCAACACCATCGCCTACAAGGTGCCCAAGGCGGCGGTGGTGGCCCGGGGCGACGCGGCCAGGAACCCGGTCATCGGCGTCTGGTCGACCACGAGCCGCCGCCAGACCAAGGTGTTCAAGGACACCGGGGCGGCCCCC
>JALYMN010000622.1 GCA_030773675.1 Actinomycetota bacterium | reverse complement strand
GCGACGAGCTCGGTGCCGAGCGCCCGCCACCGCTCCGGCACCCAGGACGCCGACGCCGGCAGCCGCCGGGCCTGCTCGAGCGGCAGCCAGGGCAGCGGGCACGCGTCGAGCTCCGGCGAGCCCGGGCCCGCCAGGCGCACCTCCGCCCGCTCGCCCCTGTGCTCGAGCAGCAGCGCCCATGAGGCGCGGAAGACGCCGGGCACCATCTCGACGAGCAGCGTCAGCGCCTGCTCGGGCGCGGCAGCCAGCTCGTCGACGAGCTCCAGGTCGCGGTGCAGGTCGTCGGCGCCGAGATAGGGGCGCAGCGACTCGACCTGCACGCCGGGCACCGACTGCGCGCTGGTGATGAGGACGTCGGCCAGCCCGCCGGGCGGCAGCTGCACGAGCAGGTCGTCGACCGCGCCGTCCGGGCCGCGCTCGACGACGTCCAGGCTCACGATGTCGCCGCCGACCCGGCCGATCGCGGTCGCGACGGCGCCGAGCATGCCGGGCCGGTCGGGCAGGACGACGCGCAGCAGGTAGGGCACACGCCCACCCTGCCCCACCCCCGGGACAGCCGCGTGTCACGCACGTTGCCGGGGCGCTGCCCCGCCGTCGCGGGCGTGCGCCGCGGCTACGCTCGGCGGCATCCCCAGCACCCGGCGGAGGAGACGCATGTCCATCTCACGCGAGGAGGTCGCGCACCTCGCGCGGCTGTCGCGGCTCGCGCTCGACGACGACGAGCTCGACGGGTACGCCGCGCAGCTCGACGTCATCCTCAACGCCGTGGCGACGATCTCCGAGGTGACCGACGCGGCCGACGTCCCGCCGACCAGCCACGCGGTGCCGCTGGAGAACGTGTCCCGACCCGACGAGGTCCGCCCGTCGCTGCCGCGCGACGCCGTGCTCGCCGGCGCGCCCGTCGCGGAGGGCGGCCGGTTCCGCGTGCCGCGCATCCTCGACGAGGAGGAGTAGTGCCCCACCCCCCGACGTCGCGCGCCACCGGTCCCGGCGCCGCCGGCGGTCCGGCATGACCGAGCTGACCCGCCTGTCCGCCGTCGAGGTCCGCGAGGCCATCACCGGCGGTGCGGCGAGCGCGGTCGAGGTCACCCAGGCCCACCTCGACCGGATCGCCGCGGTCGACGACCGGGTGCACGCGTTCCTGCACGTCGACGCCGAGGGGGCGCTCGCGCAGGCCCGCCGGGTCGACGCCGGCGAGGTGGACGGCCCGCTCGCCGGCGTGCCTCTCGCGCTCAAGGACGTGCTCTGCCAGCAGGGCGTCCCGACCACCGTCGGCTCACGCATCCTCGAGGGCTGGCGCCCGCCGTACGACGCCACGGTGGTGCGCCGGCTGGGCGACGCCGGCGTGGTGATCCTCGGCAAGACGAACATGGACGAGTTCGCCATGGGCTCCTCCACCGAGCACAGCGCCTACGGCCCGACCCGCAACCCCTGGGACCTCGACCGCATCCCCGGCGGCTCCGGCGGCGGATCGGCGGCGGCGGTCGCGGCGTACGAGGCTCCGCTCGGCATCGGCACCGACACCGGCGGCTCGATCCGCCAGCCGGCGGCGGTCACCGGCACGGTGGGCGTCAAGCCGACGTACGGCGGCGTCTCGCGCTTCGGCCTCGTCGCGTTCTCCAGCAGCCTGGACCAGGCCGGCCCGTGCGCCCGCACCGTGCTCGACGCGGCGCTGCTGCACGAGGCGGTGGCCGGGCACGACCCGGCCGACAGCACCTCCATCGACGCGCCGGTGCCGCCGGTGGTCGAGGCCGCCCGGTCGGCCGACGTCCGCGGGCTGCGGGTCGGCGTGGTGCGCGAGTTGACCGGCGAGGGCTACGAGCCCGGCGTCCAGGCCCGGTTCGACGAGGCCGTGCAGACGCTGGCCGGGCTCGGCGCGGACGTCGTGGAGGTGAGCTGCCCGCACTTCCGCTACGCGCTGCCAGCGTACTACCTCATCGCGCCGAGTGAGGCGTCGTCCAACCTGGCCCGGTTCGACAGCGTGCGCTACGGCCTGCGCGTCGGCGACGACGGCGAGCGCAGCCTCGAGGAGGTCATGTCGCTGACCCGGGCGCAGGGCTTCGGGCCCGAGGTGAAGCGACGGATCATGCTCGGCACCTACGCGCTGTCCAGCGGCTACTACGACGCCTACTACGGTCAGGCGCAGAAGGTCCGCACGCTCATCACCCGCGACTTCGCCGCGGCGTTCGAGAGCGCCGACGTGCTCGTCTCGCCGTCCTCGCCGGGCGTCGCCTTCCCGCTCGGCGCCAAGCTCGAGGACCCGCTCGCGATGTACCGCCAGGACCTCGCGACGATCCCGTCCAACCTGTACGGCGGCCCGGCGATGTCGGTGCCGGCCGGCCTGTCCGACGGGCTGCCCGTCGGGCTGCAGGTCATGGCGCCGACCCTGCGCGACGACCTGCTCTACCGGGTCGGCGCGGCCTTCGAGGCCGCCCGCCCCGCGCCCGTCCCGCCGCTGTCCTGGGAGACGTCGTGACCGCCACCGCTGCGCCCGGGCTCGTGCCCTACGAGGAGGCGCTGACGGAGTTCGCGCCCGTGATCGGCCTGGAGACCCACGTCGAGCTCGGCACGGCCAGCAAGATGTTCTGCGGCTGCGCGACGACGTTCGGGGCCGAGCCGAACACCCAGACCTGCCCGGTCTGCCTCGGCCTGCCCGGCGCGCTGCCCGTGGTGAACCAGCAGGCGATCGCGTCGACGGTGCGGATCGGGCTCGCGCTGCACTGCACGATCGCGACCTGGTGCCGCTTCGCCCGCAAGAACTACTTCTACCCGGACATGCCGAAGAACTTCCAGACCTCGCAGTACGACGAGCCGCTGTGCACCGACGGCTGGCTCGACGTGGAGGTCCCCGGGGAGGCGGGACAGCCGGCCGAGACGGTCCGGGTGGAGATCGAGCGGGTGCACCTCGAGGAGGACACCGGCAAGACGCTGCACGTCGGCGGGGCGACCGGGCGCATCCACGGCGCGTCGCATTCCCTCGTCGACTACAACCGGGCCGGCATCCCGCTCGTCGAGATCGTCACGAAGCCGGTCGCCGGCACCGGCGCGCGCGCCGCGGCGGTCGCGAAGGCCTACGTCGCCGAGCTGCGCGACCTGCTCCGCGGGCTCGACGTCAGCGACGTGCGCATGGAGCAGGGCTCGCTGCGCTGCGACGTGAACACCTCGCTGTCGCGCCCGGGCGAGCCGTGGGGCACCCGCACCGAGACCAAGAACGTCAACAGCCTGCGCTCGGTCGAGCGGGCCGTGCGCAGCGAGGTCGAGCGGCAGGCCGCGCTGCTGCGCGCCGGCCAGCGGATCGTGCAGGAGACTCGGCACTTCTCCGAGACGACCGGCGACACCTCGCCGGGCCGGAGCAAGGAGGAGGCGACCGACTACCGCTACTTCCCCGAGCCCGACCTGGTCCCCGTCGCACCCGACCCCGGGTGGGTCGAGCAGCTGAGGGCCGCGCTGCCGGAGCCGCCGTCGGTGCGCCGACGCCGGATGGTCGAGCAGCTCGGGCTGTCCGACCTCGACGCGCAGGCCATGGTCAACGCCGGCGTGCTCGACCTCGTGCTCGCCACCGTCGAGGCGGGCGCGCCGCCGGCGGAGGCGCGCAACTGGTGGCTCGGGCACCTCGCCCAGGCCGCGAACGCCTCCGGCACCCCGCCCGACGAGCTCGCCGTCACGCCCGCGCAGGTCGCGCGGGTCGTCGCGCTCGTGCAGGAG
>JALYMN010000621.1 GCA_030773675.1 Actinomycetota bacterium | reverse complement strand
GCGCCGGGGCCGCAGTCCGGCGTCGTCCGGCACGAGCTCCGGCTGGGCGGCTTCGACGCGCCGCCGGTGACCTGGCGGGTCGAGGGCCGAAGGGCGACCGGCGCGCTGCCCTCCCGGGGCCGCTGTCTCGCGCTGAGCGTCCGAGGTGGGGAGCAGGAGGTCGGCGACGGCGCGCTCATCAGCTGCCTCGAGGTCACCGCCACGACCTGGACGGCTCTGGTCGTCGGCGTAGACGCCGACGCGACGGCGGACGCAGATGCCCTGCGGGAGGAGCTGGACCGGCAGGACGCCGCGGAGCGCCGGCGGCTCGGGGGCTGCCGCCTGCCGCGCAGGCACCCGGAACGGGCGCTGGACGCGCTCGCCGTCCTGCGCGCCTGCACCTCCAGCGCCAGCGGAGCCGTCGTGGCGTCCCCAACGACGAGCCTGCCGGAGGCGCCCGGTCACGACCGGCAGTTCGACTACCGGTTCAGCTGGCTGCGGGACGCGTCGCTGTCGACCGCCGTCGCCGCCCTGCTCGGACAGGGCAGCGACGCCCGCCGGTACCTCGACTTCGTCCACACCGCCTGGGGCGACCAGGACCTGCTGACCCGGCCGGTGCGCGACGTCCGGGGCGCTGCGGTGCCCGTCGAGCGCGAGGTGCCGGGGGTGAGCGGCTGGGCCTGCTCCCGGCCCGTCCGGGTCGGCAACGGCGCCGCCGAGCAGCGCCAGTACGACGCCCTCGGGCTGTTCGTCGAGGCGGTGTCGGTGTACGTGCAGGTCGGCGGCGAGCTCGACGAGCGCACCTGGGGCCTGGTGCGGCGGCTGGCCGACCAGACCAGCGACGACGCCGGCCGGGTCGAGGACAGCTCCGGCATCTGGGAGCTGCGGCAGCCGCAGCCGCTCGTCGACGGCGACCTCGGCCGCTGGCTGCTGCTGGACCGGGCGCTGTGGATCGCGCGGGGCTGGCGCCCGTGGACCCGGCGCCGGCACTGGAGGGCGGGGCGCGACGTCCTCGCCCGCCGCGTCCTGTCGGCGGTCGACCAGCAGGGCCTGCTGCCCCAGGCCTACGGCCAGCAGCCGCCGGTCCCGGACGCCTCCGCCCTCATCGCCGTGGCCTTCGGGCTGCTCCGGCGCGACGACCCGCGCGCGGGGCGGCTCGTGGACGCGCTGCTGGCCCGGCTGGGCGCCGGCCCCTACGTCTACCGCTACCCGCCCGGCAGGGACGACGGCTTCTCCGGCGTCGAGGGCGCCTTCCTGCCGATGTCGTTCCTCGCCGTCACCGCGCTCGCGCAACTCGGCCGCGTCGAGGAGGCCGAGCAGCGCCTGGACCGCCTGTGCGCTGCTCTGCCCCGGCTGCTGTCGGAGGAGGTCGAGCCGCAGACGGGACAGCTGCTCGGCAACACGCCTCTGGTGTGGAGCCATGCCGAGCTCGCCCGCGCGCTCTACGTGCTGGACGCCGCCCGGCGCCGGGAGCGCTGGGGTGCCGCCGTCTCGTGGGCATGGCGGCTCCAGCGCTACGTCCGGCTGCGACACGACCAGCGCGCCCGCTCCGACTCCCGATCCGCAGTGCCAGCCGAGCAGGAGGACAGCGTGCAGACCAGGAAACGACCGGCGGGACCCCCTGCGCAGACCACTCGGCCGGGCAGCGGCGGCATCGGCCGCGGCAGCAGCCCGACCGCCGAGGCGGTCTCCGATGCGCTCCGACGGGGCGACAGCGCCTTCCTCGACGGCAGGCGACGGACGGCGGTGCTGCAGACCGCCGCGGCAGCCTCCCTCGCCGTCGTCGGGCTGTACCAGTTCGGCATCCTGAGGTCGGTCCCCGAGCCGTCGTGGCCCGGCCTGGACGCCGACCGGGTCGACGCCTCCGGCGAGGCCTACGCGGTGCTGCACACCCCCGACGCGACGTTGGGCATCGCCAGCGCCGGCGTCTCGCTCGTGCTCGCGGGCATGGGGACGGCGAACCGGCACCAGGAGCAGCCGTGGATCCCGCTGGCGCTGGTCGCCAAGAGCCTGCTCGACGCCGCCGGGGGCGTCTACCTGTTCGCCGAGCAGGTCACCAGGCACAAGCGGATCTGCTCGTGGTGCACCGTGAGCGCCGGGCTCCTGCTCGCGACGGTCCCGGCCGTCCTGCCCGAGGCGCGCGCCGCGTGGACGGCCTGGCGGAGCCGGTGACCGCCCCCGCCGCCCGCCGCTCCGCGACCGGGAGCACGCAGCCGTGCTGAGGAGGAGGCGCGCCGGGACGCCGGGCACGGCCGTCGTCACGGGTGGGACGGCTGGCATCGGCCGGGCCGTCGTGCGCGAGCTGGCAGGCCGGGGCTGGGACGTCGCCGTCCTGGCACGGGGTCAGGAGCGCCTGGACGACACCGTCCGGGAGGTGCGCGAGGCCGGCCGGAGGGCCCTCGGCCTGTCCGTCGACGTCGCCGACAGCGCCGCCGTCGAGCGCGCCGCCGACCAGGTCGAGGAGGGCCTCGGGCCGATCGACCTGTGGGTCAACAACGCCTTCACCGGCGCCATCGCGTTCTTCGACGAGATCACCGCCGAGGAGTACGAGCGCATCACCGCCGTGACCTACCTGGGCTTCGTCAACGGCACCCGGGCGGCCCTGCGCCGGATGACGCCCCGGGACCGCGGCACGATCATCCAGGTCGGGTCGGCGCTCGCCTACCGGGGGATCCCGCTGCAGGCGCCCTACTGCGGCGCCAAGCACGCGATCCGCGGGTTCACAGACTCGGTGCGGGTCGAGACCCTGCACAAGGGCCTGCACATCGACATCTGCCAGGTCGACCTGCCCGCCGTCAACACGCCCCAGTTCGACTGGGTGCTGCACCGCGGCATCGACCACCACCCCATGCCGGTCCCGCCGATCTACCAGCCCGAGGTCGCCGGACGCGCCGTCGCGCACGTCGCCGAGCACCCGCGACGCGTGCTGTGGGTCGGGCTGCCGACCGCGCTCACCGTCCTGGGCAACCGCGTCGCACCGCTGCTGCTGGACCGCTTCCTGGCCCGCACCAACGTCTCCGGCCAGCAGTCCCCCGAGCACGACCCGCCCGCCCGGCTGTCCAACACCTGGCAGCCGGTCTACGGCGCCGAGGTGCAGGCGCACGGCCGTTTCGACGACCGGGCGTACGCCCGCAGCCCCGAGCTGTGGGCCAGCGAGCACCGGACACTGCTCGCCCTCGGCGCAGCCGGAGCGGCCGCCGCGCTGTCGGCCCTGCGCATCCGCGGACGACGCGGGGGAGGTGTGTAGTCGCGGCCGGGTGCGCGGAGCGGCGCCGAGCCGTCAGGGCCTCAGCCGCCGAGCGCGCGCACCATGTTCATGACGGTGACCATCTGCTTGCCGTCGCGGGTGGCGTAGTCGCCGTCGTTCGCGCCGAGGTAGCCCCACCAGTCCCAGCAGCCCTTGGGGTTGCCGAAG
>JALYMN010000620.1 GCA_030773675.1 Actinomycetota bacterium | reverse complement strand
CCGCTGCTCTGAGCCCCGGCCCCGGACGCCGCGACGCCCGCCCCTGGATCGCAGGGACGGGCGCCGGGTCGAGGGCCGCGGGCCGGTCAGGGCCGGCAGGCGGCAGGTGCTGCGGTCAGCCGCGCAGCGCCGGGTAGTCGGTGTAGCCCGCGGCGTCGCCGCCGTAGAAGGTGGCGGCGTCGGGTTCGTTGAGCGCCGCGCCGGTGCGCAGCCGCTCGACGAGGTCGGGATTGGCGAGGAACGGCCGGCCGATCGAGAACAGGTCGCCGTGGCCCTCGTCGACCACCTGCTGGGCGGTGGCGAGGTCCGACGGGCCGGTGAAGCCGGTGTTGAACACCACCGGGCCGTCGAACAGCTTGCGCAACTGCTCGTGGTAGGCGGTGTCCGGGCCCTCGACCACATGCAGGTAGAGCAGCCCGAGCGGTGCCAGGCCCTCGAGCAGCGCCGCGTAGGTCGCGTCGGTCCCGGTCTCGGTGATGTCGTTGAACGTGCCGGCGGGCGAGATCCGGATGCCGACCCTGTCGGCGCCGATTGCGGCCGCGACGGCCGCGGCCACCTCGACGACGAAGCGGGCGCGGTTCTCCGGCGAGCCGCCGTAGCCGTCGGTGCGCTGGTTGGTGCCGTCCGCGAGGAACTGCTGGAGCAGGTAGCCGTTGGCGGCGTGCAGCTCCACGCCGTCCAGCCCGGCCGCCACGGCGTTGCGCGCGGCGGTGACGAACTCCTCGACGACGCCCGGCAGCTCGTCGGTCCCCAGCGCGCGGGGGGTGACGAACTCCTGCATGCCGGTCGGCGTGAACACCTGCCCGGCGGGGCGGACGGCCGACGGCGCGACGGGCCTGCTCCCGGTGATCGACGGGTGGCTGATCCGGCCAGCGTGCATGAGCTGGGCGACGATCGTCCCACCACGCGCGTGGACGGCGTCGGCCACGGCCCGCCACCCGTCGGTCTGCTCGGCGGTGTGCAGGCCCGGCGTGGCCGGGTAGCCCTGGCCGCCGGCGGACGGCTGCACGCCCTCGGTGACGATCAGGCCGGCGCCGGCCCGCTGCGCGTAGTACGCGGCGTTGAGCGCGTTCGGCACGGTGTCGGGCGTGCGGTTGCGGGTCATGGGCGCCATGACGAAGCGGTTGGCGAGCTCCAGGCCGCGGTCCCCCCGGCCCAGGCGGTACGGCGCGAACAGGTCCGTGCTCATCGGACTCCCTCTCGTACTGTTGCGAATGCAAGCACTGAGGGGTGCAAGCGGCCTGGCGTGGTGCAGATTCCGGGGCCTGCAGTGAGCCGAGTCACCAGGCCGAGCGGCTCAGCCCGAGCTGGCGCGACGTGTCCGCCGCCTCCACGCAGGCCGCGAACCCGTACTCGCGCAGGAACTCGAGGTCCGCCCGCGTCTCGGTGGGAGCGGCCGCCAGCAGCCGCAGCACGCCCGTGGTGTCGCCGCGGCCCGCCGTCTCCCGGACCTGTCGCGCGTAGGACTGCCCGTTGCGGACCTGCCGGGACAGGGGCAGGAGAAGCGCTCCCGCAGCTCGTCGGCGTCCGCCGACGGCGGCTCGAGCGCCTCCAGCCCCCGGACGGCCTCCTCGGCGATCACAACGAGGCGGTCCACCGTCGCGGGGAGCTCGGCCGTGGACGTCGGCTGCGGCACCGCCTGCCGGGCCTGGACGGCCCGCGCGCACACCGCCTCGGCCTGGCCGACGTACCGCTCGCGCTCCTCGTCGCTGCCGCTGCACGCGGGCAGGAGGAGGACGGCGAGCAGGGCCGCGGCGGGGCGCACGCGCGATCCTCCCCCGGCCACCGGGACGGGCGCTACGGCCGGCGTCCGACGACCCAGCAGGCGACGGCCGCCGCGGCGGCGACGTTGAGCGAGTCGACGCCGGCGGCCATGGGGATGCGCACGCGCAGGTCGCTCGCGCGCATTGCGGCCGAAGTGAGCCCGGGCCCCTCCGTGCCGAGCAGCAACGCCACCCGGTCGTCGTCGGCCAGGTGCACGTCCTCCAGCCGGGCGGCGCCCGGGTCGGGAGTGAGCGCCAGCACGCGGAAGCCGGCCTCGCGCACCTCCTGCACGCCCTGCGGCCAGGCGTCGAGGTAGGCGTAGGGGACGGCGAACACCTGGCCCATCGACACCCGCACGCAGCGGCGGTAGAGCGGGTCGCACGACTGCGGGCTGAGCAGGACGGCGTCCATGCCGAGCCCGGCCGCGCTGCGGAACACCGCACCCAGGTTGGTGTGGTTGGTGACGGCCTCCATCACGACGACCCGGCGCGACGCGGCGAGCACCTCCCGCGCCGGCGGCACCGGCCGCCGGCCGAAGCTCGCCAGCACCCCGCGGTGCACGTGGAAGCCGGTGACCGCCTCGAGCACGTCGTACGACGCGACGTGCACGGGCGCGAGACCGTGCAGGTCGGGCGGCAAGTCGTCCGCGCGGGACGGCGCGACGAGCAGCGACCGGCACGGGTAGCCGGCGGCGGCGGCCCGGCGCACGACGTGCAGGCCCTCGGCGATGAAGTAGCCCGCCTCGGGCTCGTGCCGCATCCGCCGGGCCGCGTCGGTGAGCCCGACGTAGTCGGCGACGGCGGGGTCGGCCGGGTCGCTGACCTGTGCCACGGGACGGTCAGCGGATGCCGGCGGCTCCCGCCGCGACCCGCGGCCGGGCGCGCTGGTACTGCACCGGCCAGGTCACGTCGTCACCGAGCGCGGCCGCGGCGCGCAGCGGCCAGTTCGGGTCGCGCAGCGACTCGCGGGCGAGCAGGACGGCGTCGGCGTGCCCGTCGGCCAGCACCTGCTCCGCCTGCCGCGGCTCGGTGATCAGGCCGACGGCGGCGGTCGGCACGCCGGCGGCGCGCACCGCCGCGGCGAAGGGCACCTGGTAGCCCGGCCCGACCGTGATCGCCTGGTGCGCCACCGCGCCGCCGGAGGACACGTCCACGAGGTCGACGCCGCGGCCGGCCAGGTCGCGGGCCAGCTCGACGGACTGCTCGACGTCCCAGCCGCCCTCGGCCCAGTCGGTCGCGCTGATCCGCACGAGCAGGGGGACGTCGACGGCCGCACGGACGTCGTCCACGACCTCGCGCAGCAGCCGGCTGCGCCCGGCCAGGTCGCCGCCGTAGCCGTCGGTGCGCCGGTTCGCCAGCGGCGACAGGAAGCTGTGCAGCAGGTAGCCGTGCGCGGCGTGGACCTCCACCACCTGGAACCCGGCCTCGACAGACCGGCGGGCGGCGGCGACGAAGTCCGCCTGCACCTGCGCGAGCCCGGCGTCGTCCAGCGGCGTAGGGACGGCGAGCCCGTCGAAAGCCACCGCGCTCGGCCCGACCGGCTGCCAGCCCCCCTCGGACGGCGGGACGACGCCCTGCTGCTCGTCCCACGGACGGCGGCTGCTCGCCTTGCGCCCGGAGTGGGCCAGCTGGACGGCGGCGGTCGCCCCGTGCTCGCGCAGGAAGGCGGCGATCCGGGCCCAGCGCTCGGCCTGGGCGTCGTCCCAGATGCCGGTGTCGTAGGGGCTGATGCGCCCCTCGGGGCTGACCGCGGTCGCCTCCGTCATGACGAGGCCGGCGCCGCCGAGCGCCCGCGCACCCAGGTGCACGAGGTGCCAGTCGCCGGGCATCCCGTCCACCGCGGAGTACTGGCACATCGGCGACACCCAGGCGCGGTTGCGAACCTGGATCCCGCGCAGGTCGAGGGGCTCGAACAGCAGGCTCATGGACTCAGCAAGCCCTCGCGGGGGTGGCGCTGTTCCCCGCAGGGCAGTCCCTAGACTGCTGCCGCTCCTGCTCCCCGCGTTCCTGGAGGCACCATGGCCGACCTCGGCGAGTCCTCGACGGCCAACAGCTCGACCGCCGCCGGTGGCCCCGGCCACAAGAGGAGCTCCTGGGTGGCGGTCGGCCTCATCATCGTCGGCGCCGTGCTGCTCGGCTTCGCCTTCGTGATGCAGAACATCCCGATGGCGATCGCCGGCGGAGTGCTCACCGTCGTCGGCGGCGTGGTCGGTCTGATGGGCGGGATCATGGAGGACGTGCACTAGCTCCGCGGGGCCCGCTAGCGCCGGTCGCGGGCCCACCGCCGGATCGTCTCGATCCGGTCCTGCAGCTGCGCCGCGGTGGCCTGGGGCGACGGCGGGCCTCCGCAGGCCGTCCTCAGCTCGGTGTGCACCACACCGTGCGGCTTGCCGGTGCGGTGGTGCCACGCCCCGACCAGCCCGTTGAGCTCCTTGCGGAGCCCCTGCAGCAGCTCGAAGGTGCTCGGCGCGGCGGCGGGAACGACCGGCGGGGAGGCCTGCTGCTCCCTGACCTGCTTGCTGACCTGCTCCCTGACCTGCTTGCTGATCTGCGACGCCTGGCGCTGCGCCAGCAGCGTCCGCACCTGCTCGGGCTCGAGCAGCCCCGGCAGGCCGAGGAAGTCCAGCTCGTCCTCGCTGCCGACCTGCGCGCCCGTGCCGTAGTCGGCGCCGTCGTAGATCACGCGGTCCAGGTGCGCGCTCGCCTGCAACGCGGTGAACGCGCCCTCGTCCTCGCCGTCGGGCTCGTCCTGCTGCCGGTTGGCCGCGGCCACCAGCTCGTCGGCGAGGAACTGCTCCCTGGCCGGCCCGTCCAGCGCGTGGTCGCGCTGACGCTCCATCTCGCCGGCCAGCGCGAGCAGCGAGGGCACCGACGGCAGGAACACCGACGCCGTCTCCCCCGCACGGCGGGCTCGGACGAAGCGCCCGACGGCCTGGGCGAAGAACAGCGGCGTCGACACGCTCGTCGCGTAGACGCCGACGGCCAGGCGCGGGATGTCGACGCCCTCCGACACCATCCGCACCGCGACCAGCCACCGCTCGTCCGATGCCGTGAATGCGGCGATCTTGCGGCTGGCGGTGGGGTCGTCGGAGAGGACGACCGTCGGGGCTGCGCCGGTGATGTGCTGGAGCAGGTCGGCGTACAGGCGCGCGGTCTTCTGGTCCGACGCGATGACCATGCCGCCGGCATCGGTCATGCCGTCGCGCCGCTTCTGCGTGAGCCGCCGGTCGGCGGCCTGCAGCACGGCCGGCATCCAGTCGCCGTGCGGGTCGAGCGCGGTGCGCCAGGCCGCCGCGGTCTGCTCGGCGGTCAGCGGCTCGCCGAGCGTGGCGGTGACCTCCTCCCCCGCGCGGGTGCGCCAGGTGGCAGTGCCGCTGTAGGCGAGGAACAGCACCGGGCGCACCACCCCGTCGCGCAGCGCGTCGGCGTAGCCGTAGGCGGAGTCGGACGCCGACCGGGTGACGCCGTCGGCGCCGCGCTCGTACCGCACGAACGGGATCGGGCTGGTGTCGCTGCGGAACGGCGTTCCGGTGAGGCACAGCCGCCGCTCGGCCGGCTCGAAGGCCTCCCGCACCGCGTCGCCCCAGGATTTGCTGTCGCCGGCGTGGTGGACCTCGTCGAGCACGACGAGGGTGCGGCGGGCGGTCGTCATGCCGCGGTAGACCAGCGGGTTGGCCGCCACCCCGGCGTAGGTCACGGCCGCGCCGGTGTAGTCGGGGCTCAGGTGCCGCGCGGCGGGCGTGAAGGCCGGGTCGAGCGCGATGCCGGCCTGCGCCGCCGCGAGCGCCCACTGCGTCTTGAGGTGCTCCGTCGGCGCCACGACGACGACCCGCTCGACGGTGCCGCTGCGCAGCAGCTCGGACGCGATCCGCAGCGCGAACGTCGTCTTGCCGGCCCCCGGCGTGGCGACCGCGAGGAAGTCCTCCGGCGCCGCGCGCAGGTACGTCACCAGCGCCGACCGCTGCCACGCGCGCAGCGGAACGGCGGCCGGCGGACCGGCGGGGGAGGTCGGGGCGGGGGCGGTCACGCGGGCACTCCCTGAGCGGGCCGGAGCGGGCGGCGGAGGGGCAGACAGTAGGACGGGCGGGACCGCCGGGACGACGGGCGGCCCGCCCGCCGGCTCAGGACGTGCCGACCGTCACGAAGTCGACGAGCCGCTCGACCGACTGCAGCAGCGGCACCTCGAGGTCCTTGTAGGAGTCCACGGCGGCGAGCACCCGGCGCCAGCCCTCCCAGGTCTCGCCCCAGCCGAGGGCGGCGCAGACCCCCTCCTTCCACGGCGTCCCGCGCGCCAGGACCGGCCAGGCGGCGATGCCGAGCGAGGACGGCTTGACCGCCTGCCAGACGTCGACGTACGGGTGGCCGGTGACGAGGACGTGCGGGTCGCGGACCTGCGCGACGACCCGGCTCTCCTTGCTGCCGGCGACGAGGTGGTCGACGAGCACGCCGAGCCGGCGGTCCGGACCGGTCCGAAACGCGCGGACCAGGGCGGGCAGGTCGTCGACGCCGTCCAGAGGCTCGACGACGACCCCCTCCACGCGCAGGTCGTGGCCCCACACCCGCTCGACGAGCTCGGCGTCGTGCCTGCCCTCGACCCAGATCCGGCTGCCGAGCGCGACCCGGGCGCGCAGCCCCTCGACGGCGAGCGAGCCGCTGGCCGTGGTCCGCCGCACCGGCGCGGACGACCGGACGGGCCGGGCCAGCGTGACCACCGCGCCGTCGAGCAGGAAGCCGCGCGGCGCGAGCGGGAAGACCCGGACCCTGCCGTGCCGGTCCTCGAGCGACACCCGCTCCTTGTCGCACTCGACGACGGCGCCGCACCAGCCGGTGCCGACCTCCTCGACGACCAGGCCCGGGTCGGCGGGCACGACCGGAGCCGGCGGCCTCGGCCTGCGGCTGGGAGCGATCACGTCCGGTCCGTAGTCCCTGCTGCGCACCACGCGACGCTAGGCGGGCCGCGTCCGCAGTCGGACGAACGACACGCGCACCCCGGCAGGAGCGCGCTCTCAGCCGAACCGGCCCGGGTCCCCGGCCCCCACCCGGACAACCTCCGGGTAGCCCTCGGACCAGTCCACGACGGTCGTGGGCACGGTGCCACAGTCCCCCGCGTCGATGACGGCGTCGAGGACGCCGTCGAGCTCCTCCTTGATCGTCCAGCCGTCGGTCATCGGCTCGTCCGAGCCGGGAAGCAGCAGGGTGCTCGACACGAGCGGCTCGCCCAGCTCGCGCAGCAGCGCCCGGACGACAGCGTGGTCCGGGATGCGCACGCCGACGGTCCGCTTGCGGGGGTGGGCGAGCCGCCGCGGCACCTCCTTCGTCGCCGGGAGGATGAAGGTGTACGGCCCGGGCGTGGCCGCCTTGATGCTGCGGAACACGGCGTTGTCGAGGTGCACGTACTGGCCGAGCTGCGCGAACTCGGCGCAGACGAGGGTGAAGTGGTGCCGGTCGTCCAAGCCACGGACGCGGCGGACCCGCTCGGCCCCCGTGGGGCTGTCGAGCCGGAAGCCCAGCGCGTAGCAGGAGTCGGTCGGGTAGGCGAGCAGCCCGTCGTCCCGGAGCAGCGCGACGGCCTGGGCGATCGCCCGCGGCTGCGGGTCGCGCGGGTGGACGTCGAAGTACCGCGCCATGCGGTGAGGCTACGAGGTCCCTCTACGCTCGACGCCCGTGACCGTCGACGCCCCGCGCAGCGCGCTGCTCGCCGCCTGGGGCACCGCCTTCCTTGCCGGCAAGGCGTCGCTGCCCGAGCTGCTCGAGCGGGTCACCGCGCTGGACGACGAGGTCGTGGTCGCCGGCCTGGCGCCGGACGACCTGCCGGTCGACCGGGCGCTGGCCCGGCTGCGGGCGTCGGGGGTGCAGCGGCTGCGGCTCGTGCTGCCCGCCCCCGGCGACGTCGTCGGCCTGCCCGGGCCCGGAGCGTTCACCCGCGCCGCCCTGGTCGCGTCGGAGGGCGTGCTCGCGCTGCGCCCCGACGGCACCGGCGTCGGGCTCGTGCCGGCGGTGACCGTGCACGGCTCGGCGTACGACGGCACGGTCACGACGGTCCGCTGGACGGCCTCCGACGTGGCGGTGCCCGGTCCCGACCCGGGGCCGTTCCTCGCCGACGCCGAGCAGGATCTGCGGCGCGGGGTCGTCGAGGTGACGCGGGCGCTCGTCGACCTCGACGTCGCCCGCTGGCGCCCGGAGCTCGCCGGCGCCCTGCAGGACCTGCGC
>JALYMN010000619.1 GCA_030773675.1 Actinomycetota bacterium | reverse complement strand
AGCGCAGCTCCCAGCATCCGACTAGCTGACGGCCTGCACCGACCATAGAAATCCGACGTCAGCCGACAGCCGCCGCGCGATTTTCAGCCCGGAACGGGCCGCCTGCAAGGGCGAGGGGGACTAGCTGCACCGTCGCCCGCACGATCGCGCCGTCACCCGGCTCGTCGAGCATCCGCGACACGAAGGTCCGGTCGATCTTGATCTCGTTGACGGCCACGCGCTGGAGGAAGCTCATCGACGAGTAGCCGGTGCCGAAGTCGTCCACCGACAATTGGACGCCCAGACGCCGCAGCCCCGCGAGGACCTCCTCCACGACGTCGAGCTCGCTCATCATCGTCGTCTCGGTGATCTCCAGGACCAGCCGGGACGCCGGCAGCCCGTGGCGGTCGAGGATCCTGGCGACGTCATCCGGGAGTGCGGGGTCGAGCAGGTTGCGGGCCGACAGGTTCACGGCGATGTGCAGCCCGAGGCCGGTCGTCGTCCAGCCGGCGCACTCCCGCACCGCTCCGTCGAGCACGTGGAGGGTGAACTCCCGCACCAGCCCGGACTGCTCGGCGACCTGGACGAACTCGCCCGGTCCGAGCAGCCCCCGGGTCGGGTGCTGCCAGCGCGCCAGCACCTCCGCGCCGACGACGGTGCGCGTCGCGATGTCGACCTGGGGCTGGAAGTGCAGGACGAGCTCGCCGCGGAGCATGCCCTGGCGGAGCTCGCCGACCAGCGTGAGGCGGTCGACGTCCGAGGCGTCCCGGTCCTGCCGGTAGTGGGCGACGGATCCGCGCGACTGCTTGGCCTGGTAGAGCGCGACGTCGGCACGGCGGAACAGCTCCTCCTCCGCGTCGCCGTCGCCCGGGTAGCAGGCGACGCCGATGCTGCCCTCGACGACGAGCCGGAGCCCCTCGTTGGTCATCGGCTCGTTCAGCGCGCGGAGCAGGTCGCGGGCGACTGTGTCGGCGACCGCGCGGTCGGGCAGTCCGGTCAGCAGCACGGCGAACTCGTCGCCCCCCAGCCGGGCCACCGTGTCGCCCGCCCGAGTCGCGCCGGACAGCCGCTGCCCGACGGTGCGCAGCACCTGGTCGCCCGCGCTGTGCCCCAGCGTGTCGTTGATCTGCTTGAAGTGGTCCAGGTCGAGCAGCAGAAGGGCGAAGCAGGTCCCGGTGCGGGCGGCGTGGGAGATGCCGTCCCCAGCGCGCTGGTGGAGCAGCGTCCGGTTCGGCAGCCCGGTCAGCGGGTCGTGCCGCGCCTCGTGCGCGCTGTGCTCCGCCTGCTGGCGCATCTCCTCGTAGAGCCGGGCGTTCTGCAGACTGGTGGACAACCCGTGGGCGAAGGTACTCAGCACCTGCAGGTCGCGGCCGGGCGACGCGACCAGCCCGGGGAAGCCGAGGCGCAGCACCCCGAGGGTCGTGTCCAGACCTGTCAGCGGGGCGACCATCCAGCCCACGCGCGCGCCGGCCACGTGGTGGAGGTGGACGGCGCGCTCGGTCGGCAGCCGGCGGGCGACGTCGGGCTCGGCGTGCTCCTGCAGCCGCCCGTCGGGCCCCTGCCGCAGCACCAGGCCCGTGCCGTCCGGCCTGGCCAGCGCGAGCTCGACCGTCTCCGGCCCGAACAGCAGCGCCGCCCGGTCGACAGCGGCGGCCGCGACCTCGCGCTCGTCGAGGCGGCTCAGCGCCTTGGCCGTCTCGTCGAGCTGTCGCCACACGTCACGCTCCTCCAGCGCGCGCAGGTAGCCGCGGTAGGAGAGGTAGAGCAGCACCGTGCACGAGACCACGAGCACCGGCGTGCTGCCTTGCCAGGGCGTGGTCAGCAGCAGCAAGGCAATGCCCGTGTTGCCCGCGAGCACCGCCAGCTTGAGGGGCAGCCCGCGCCGGACGACGTCCCGGAACGGCAGGCCGGCCGACAGGCTGATGGCCCCCGAGACCGTCACGCTGTTCCACAGCGCGTAGACGAAGACCGCCGCCACCAGCGCCAACCCGTCCCGCACGGACAGCACGCCCTGGACCGGCTGGCCGTCGCCCAGCCCCGCCAGCACCAGCTCGGCCAGGACGGCGCCCACCACTGCCGAGGCAGTGTTGAAGACCACCTTCGGTCCGCTGCGCCGGCGGAGCAAGTGGGCCGCGCCGATGCCGAGTGCGGCCAGCAGCGGCAGCCACGGCCAGGGCACGAGCACGAGCCCGACGACCATGGAGGCCTCGGACAGGGTGACCGTGTAGCGGTCGCGGCCGAAGGGCAGGTGAAGCACGGCGAGGTCGCCGACGCCGAACGCGAGCAGCACGAGCAGGGCCCGCCACGGCTCCGGCGGCCGCGCGTGGCTACCGTCCAGCAGGCCGGCGGCGAGGCAGGCCACGGCGGCGCCCACGACCGCGGCCACCAGCAGGGTGAGTGGCTCGGGGCGGCGACCCGCGGAGCGGGGGTCCGGTCGGCTGACGGTCATGCAGGTCTTCTCGGCCCGAGCGGGGCGCAGATGTAGCCGCACGTCCCTCGCTGCGCCGTCCGTCAGTGCCTGAGCCCGCGCCGGTGCTGCTCGACGAGCTCGCCGGCGACCCGCTGCCCGGCTCGGGGCCGGGAGCCCCAGAAGGCAGTGAGGAACTCGTCGTCCTCGCTGATGCTGGTGTAGTCGCTGGACGTCCACGCCGCGCCGGTCCACGCCGCCCCTGTCCATGCGGCCCCGGTCCACGCCGCACCCGTCCACGCCGACCCGGTCCAGGCCGCACCCGTCCAGGCCGCACCCGTCCAGGCGGCCCCGGTCCAGGCCCCGCCCGTCCACGCGGCCCCGGTCCACGCCGCGCCCGTCCACGCCGCGCCCGTCCACGCGGCCCCGGTCCACGCGGCCCCGGTCCAGGCC
>JALYMN010000618.1 GCA_030773675.1 Actinomycetota bacterium | reverse complement strand
GCCGCGACCGGTGCCGGGAGCGCCATGCGCCCAGGCTACGGTGCGTTTCCGCCCGGGCACGGCGCGTCGGCGGCGGTCGTGCCGGGGCCCGAGGCGCGGCACTACGCTCGGGCCGACTGCCCGGCCGCCCGTCGAGGGCTCGAGGAGGCTCCCGTGTCGCCCGCGCTCCGCCTACCGCGCCGCCGCCGCGGTGCCGCGGACGACGCGTCCACGCTGCTGGCCGGCGCCGCGTCGGCGGCCGCCGCGGAGGTGGCGCCGCCCCCCGCCCGGGCCGTCGACCCCACGGCCGCCGCGTTCTTCGACGTCGACAACACCATGATCCGCGGCGCGTCGATCTACTTCTTCGGCCGGGGCATGGCAGGGCGGGGGCTCATCAGCACCTCCGACATCCTCCACTTCGCCTGGGAGCAGCTGCGCTTCCGCGTGCGCGGCAAGGAGGACCTCGACGCCGTCGCCGACATCCGCGACAAGGCGCTCGGCCTCGTCGCCGGCAAGTCGGTCCAGGAGATCGTCGCGTACGGCGAGGAGATCTACGACGAGCTGATGGAGCGGCGCATCTGGGCGGGCACGCGGGCGCTGGCCCAGCAGCACCTCGACGCCGGGCAGCGGGTCTGGCTGGTGACCGCGACCCCGGTCGAGCTGGCCCGGATCATCGCCGCGCGGCTGCGGCTGACCGGGGCGCTCGGCACGGTCAGCGAGGTGGAGGGCGGCTGCTACACCGGCCGCCTGGTGGGCGAGCCGCTGCACGGGCCGGCCAAGGCCGAAGCGGTGCGGGCGCTGGCCGACCGGGAGGGCCTGGACCTCGCCCGCTGCACCGCCTACAGCGACTCCTCCAACGACGTGCCCATGCTCGAGGCGGTCGGGCACGCCGTCGCGATCAACCCCGACGGCGCGCTGCGCGAGACCGCCCGCGAGCGGGGCTGGCCGGTCCGCGACTTCCGCACCGGCCGGCGCGCCGTCAAGGTCGGCCTGCCCACGGCCGCGGGGATCGGCGCGGTCACCGGCGGCGTGCTCGGCGGCCTGGCGCTGCGGCGCCGCCACGCCGCCCGGGCCGCCTGACCAGGTCCACAAGCAGGGAAGGCGCGACGGCCCGTACCGACCGTGCGAGCATCATCCCGGCATGACTGAGCCAGACCCCCCGGCTCCCGAGCTGGACGACCTGACGTACGCCGCGTTGGCCGCTCGCCGCGCGCAGTTCGACAACCTGGTGTGGCAGGTGCCGCGCTGAGCCTGACCGCGCAGGCCTTCCTGCTCACGATCGCGCTCGACCCCGAAATGACAGCACTCGGGCGTGGGCTGTCGTCCTTGCTGGCATGTCTCGCGGCCCTCATGTCTATGCAGCTGCTCGCCCGACACCGTGCCAACGAGGTGACCGACGCCATGTGGCTGCGAAAGCACGAGCTGGACGACCCCGCAGCTGGCGTGCCCACAGTCCACGGGCGGCGAGAACTGGCGACACTTGACGATCCAGTCATGAACTGGTTCAGCCGGTGCCCTTCCGTCCGGCTCTGGTTCTACGCGCTCGACGTCTTCGCGGTAGCCGGAGGCGCCATCGTCATCACGAATGTCCTGGACCCGGGCGCTCTGAGGGCGGGCTGACCGTCACCCGGCCTCCAGCTACCGCAGCGCGACCGACGCTACGACCCGCGGCCGGCTGGTCTGCCGGGCCACGAGCCAGGCAACGCCGACGACGAGCACCAGCCCGGCCACCGCCGGGACGCCCAGCGGCTCGTCGAGCAGCAGCGCGCCGTACGCGACGGCGAACGCGGGCGCGAGGTAGGTGACGAGCAGCGTGCGTTCCGGACCCACCTCGCCGATCAGCCAGTACATGACGAACGCCGCGCCCGTGCCGAGCAGCCCGAGCGCCGCGAGCGCGAGCAGCCCGGGGAGGTCGGGCAGGCGGGTCGGCGGGTCGAGCAGCACGGGCGGCACGAGCAGGGCCGCGCCGGCGACGAGCACCCCGGTCAGCAGCACCTCGCGGGGCAGGTCCGGAAAGCGGCCCGACGTCCCAGGCGGCGCCGACGGCGTAGCCGAGCGCGGCGAGCAGGACGAACCCGCTGCCGAGCAGCCCCGCCCCGCTGGGGTCGGCGCCGAGCAGCAGCGC